>JBOGNS010000483.1:0-4297 GCA_050747305.1 Candidatus Acidiferrales bacterium
GGATGACGGAACGATTCTCGAGGAATGCGATGCGAGGGGATTATGGGATTTCGATGTAGCTCGTTTGTACCAGGAAGAAGAAAAGGGCGACTCTAGCTGAAGGTGCGCCAGTGCTCGCTTTCCGCAGTTCGATTGCAGACGATTTCGCTGAACTCTACGAGATTGACCAAGCGTGCTTTCCACGCGGGATTGCGTACAGCCGGCGTACGCTGCGCTGGTTCCTCGGGCTGCCGGGCGCGGAGTGCATGGTGGCCGAAGCGGATGGCCGGATTATCGGGTTCATCCTCACTCATGCGGAAGGCGGCGCCGCGCAAATCGTGACGCTTGACGTGCTGGAGGCGCACCGCCGCGCCGGCGCCGGTTCAGCTTTGCTCTGCGAGGCGGAAAAGCGGCTGGCAGCGCGCGGCGTGCGCATGGTGCAACTGGAAACGGCACACGACAACGCCGCCGCGATTGCCTTCTGGACGCGCCACGGCTATCGTACCCGCGGCGTGCTGAAGAACTACTATCTCGACCGCATCGACGCGCTCGCCATGGAGAAGCGCCTCGCACAACCGCGGGGCGCCGGCGCCGCATGACGCTCTTCCAAGCGGTGGTTCTTGCGCTGGTGCAGGCGCTCACCGAGTTCCTTCCCATTAGCAGCACCGCGCATCTGTATTTGTTCCCGTGGCTTTTTGGCTGGGGCGATCCGGGGCTGACGTTCACGATGGTAGTACATGCGGGGACCCTGGTCGGCGTGGTGCTGTATTTCTTTCGCACCTGGCTCGCGCTGGGCCTGAACGGCCTCGGCCTGCGCTACCCTGCCACCGCCTCGCCAGAGGAACAGCGCGGCGCGCGGCGTATGTTTTGGATCATCGCTGCCGCCACGGTTCCGGCTGCGCTGGCCGGCGCGCTACTCGAACACCACATCGAGACCACGTTCCGCACGCCGTGGCTGATGGGCGCGATGCTCATCGGCGTCGGCCTGCTGATGTGGTATGCCGAGTCGCGCTCGGCGCTCACGCGCGGCATGGACTCCATTTCATTCGGCGACGCCATGACCATCGGCGTCGCGCAAGCGCTGGCGCTGGTGCCGGGAGTCTCCCGCTCCGGCATCACCATCACCGCGGGACTTTTCCTCGGCCTGACGCGCGAAGCAGCGGCTCGCTTTACCTTCTTGCTTTCGACTCCGATCATTGCCGGAGCTACTGCCAAGAAGCTCCTTGATCTTTGGCAGCAGCCGATGACCGGCGAGGCGGCTACGGTGCTGTGGGCGGCGGCGATTACCTCAGCCGTGTCGGGCTATTTGGTGATCGCCTTCTTTATGCGTTACTTGCAGACACGCACGCTAAAAATCTTTATTGTTTACCGCATTTTATTTGGTATCGTTGTGTTGTTGCTTGCGTTCCTCCAGATGAGGTAGTGGCCGTGCGCCAGCGGCCGCCGGACTGCCCATCCCGCAGCGAAGTGTGGATTGTGTCTTCGTGGCCCGCCTTCCCCGCTGGCCGGCGCATCTAACGCCTTACCGAACATTCGTGCATTGCATGCGCCGGAAGGAGATCGCTGGTGCGCATTTTCAAACCAACTCCCAATTCGCGGCTCAATGAGCTGATCGGCTTCCTCGGCATCACCGCCGCGCTGCTGATTGCGCTGAGCCTGCTCTCCTACAGTCCGAGCGACGCTTCGCTCAACGTTGCCGCGCCCGGCACGGCCGACGGCAGAGCTGCCGGCAACTGGATTGGCCCGGTGGGCGCGCACCTCTCGGATTTGCTGTTTCAAGGCTTCGGGTTCGCGGCGTTCCTGCTGCCTGCGGGCCTGATGATCCTCGGCTTGCGCTGGTTCCGCAGCCGTGAAGTGCAGTTCCCGTGGGCCAAGCTGTGCGGGTTTGCGCTGCTGGGCTGCACGCTCACGGCGCTGCTCGCGTTGTGGGAAATGCCGCAAGTGCGCGGCACGCTGCCGCCAGGCGGCATGACCGGCGTGTTGCTCTCCGAGGCATTGCTGGGCACGTTCAACCTCGTGGGCGCAAATCTGGTGGCGGTGGCGGGGTTCCTTGCCGCACTGTTTCTGACCACGCGCTTTTCGTTCACCGGCAGCAGCGCATGGCTGCGGAAGCACGTCACTTTCCCTGCGGCGTTTGCGGCGCGCTGGCACGCCTGGCGCGAGGCGCGCGAACAAAAGCGCATGCAGATGAAAGTGAACCAGATCAAAGTGACCGGCAGGCCGCCTGCGCCGCCGCAAGTATTTGCGGGAAAGGATGCGCTGCGCGCCAAGGATACCGACGACGAGAAGTTCGGCGGGCCGTTGATCAAAATGCGCGAGCCGCTGGAGCCTGCCGTCACTGGCAAGTCGGTTGGCGCGGAGCCGAAGATCGTGAAGGGCCGCCCGGCCTATCGCCTGCCGTCGCCGGGGCTGCTGCGTTCGCCATTGGGCGCGGTGAAGGTGAAGGAAGGCGAGCTCAAAGAGCTGGCCCACATGATCGAGGAAAAGTATAAGGAGTTCGACGTCTCCGGCCGCGTGACGCAGATCAATCCGGGACCCGTGGTCACCACGTTCGAATTCAAGCCCGAAGCCGGAATCAAATACAACCGCATTACCAACATGGCCGAGGACTTGTGCCTGGCGCTGAAGGCCGAGTCGATTCTGATCGAGCGCATCCCGGGCAAATCCACCATCGGCATCGAAGTGCCCAACCACCAGCGCGAAATTATCGCGCTGCGCGAGGTGGTGGAGTCGCCCGACTTCGTCAATTCTTCCTCGAAGCTCACCATCGCGCTGGGCAAAGATTTGCACGGGCGCATCCGTGTGACCGACTTGGCGCAGATGCCGCATTTGCTCATCGCCGGCGCCACCGGCACCGGCAAGAGCGTGCTGATCAATTCGCTGATCACTTCGATGCTCTACAAGGCCACGCCCGAAGAACTGAAGCTGGTGCTGGTAGATCCGAAGCGGCTCGAACTGGGCCTCTACGAAGACATCCCGCACCTCTTCACGCCGGTGGTCAACGACCCGAAGATTGCCTCCAACGTGTTGCGCAACGCCACGCGCGAAATGGAGTCGCGGCTTAAGCTGCTGGCGCACCGCGGCGTGCGCAACATCGACCAGTACAACCGCACGTTCCAGAAGGGTCAGTCACTGGACCTTTTTGCGGAGCTGGAAGAGACCGAGCACAAGCCGCTGCCCTACATCGTGATTGTGATTGACGAGCTGGCCGACCTGATGATGGTGGACACCAACAACGTGGAAGAGTCCATCACGCGGTTGGCGCAGATGGCGCGCGCCGTCGGCATCCATCTGATTCTGGCCACGCAGCGCCCGTCGGTGGATGTGATTACCGGCCTGATCAAAGCCAACTTCCCCGCGCGCATTTCCTTCCGCGTCGCGAGCAAGGTGGACTCGCGCACCATCCTCGACGCCAACGGCTCGGAATCGCTGCTCGGCCGCGGCGACATGCTGTATCTTCCCGCCGGCTCCGCGCGATTGCACCGCATCCACGGGCCGATGGTGACCGAAGACGAATTGGTCGCCGTGTGTGACTTCTGGCGCGAGCAAGCCAGCGCCGCTTACAACGAAGAACTGCTCAAAGCCCCGAAAGACGAGCCGAAGGCCGAGGACGATGGCGCCGAAGAAGCCGGCGCCGACGATGTGGACGACGATCTCTATCAGGAAGCGGTGCGCGTAGTGCTGGAGATGGGCCGCGCGTCCACTTCCACGTTGCAGCGCCGCCTGCGCGTGGGCTATGGCCGTGCCGCGCGCCTGATCGACATCATGGAAAAAGACGGTATCGTCGGCCCGCCCGACGGCCCGCGCCCCCGCGAAGTGCTGAAGAAGAAAGACTGGATGCGCGAATTCGACGAAACTTTGAAATAAAGTGAAAAAGTTAAAGGGTTAAAGAGCCTGATCGCTGTTCGCTCGTTTCACCGTCGAGGCAAAGTCGCCGCTTAGCATCTTTCACCCTTTCACCTTTAACTCTTTCACGGAATCTTCGCCTCAGAGCTCACATTGACGCGGTTTGACACGCCCGCCCACCACCCCTAAAATTGCAGAGACTACGGCGGGGTAGCTCATTGGTAGAGCGCGGCCCTGAAAAGGCCGGCGTAGGGAGTTCGATTCTCCCCCCCCGCCACCAGCCGAAAGTCGTACCAATTCCTGGGCAGTCGTAATTCAGAATGCCACCTTCGGTCAAGGTGCGCACCGACGCACTCTTAGCCGGGGAAATTCATGCGGCGAACGAGATCCTGGAAGCGCGGGTCTGGTCGCAATGGGTCCATCCAGGGCGTGACTCGGAGGTAGGGCAGCCAAGAAGAGCGCTCCGCATAGG
>JBOGNS010000484.1:0-7640 GCA_050747305.1 Candidatus Acidiferrales bacterium
ACGATGGACCGCGACGCGATCAAGCGCTCGGGCTTCATGCTGATCTTCGCCGACGCCACCAGCGGCAAAGAGTCCTATTACGCCGGCCGCTATCTGGACATCGAAGGCAAGCTCAACGGCGACGTGACGGTGGATTTCAACTATGCGCGCAATCCGCCGTGCAGCTTCAGTCCGGTGTACACCTGCCCCTTCCCGCGCGCGGAGAACCGCCTGCCCGTGGCCATTCCCGTCGGCGAGAAAGCCTTCACCGGGCGGACTGCGACACCGCTTACGCCTCAAAGGGCCGCCCTCTAATCCATTGAAAAGCGAACCGTTAACAGAAGTAGCGTCAATATATAACGCGAATTATACTGAAATGGACGCAAGTTATACATGTAGGTGTGTAATACGAAATAGAGCTATAGCTTGACTTTCGATCGGGGATTGCGTTACAATTGCGCCTATGAAACCCGAGTTCCAGAAGCTGAGACGGGACCAAATCGCGCGCTACCTGCAATTGTTCGAACGCGCTCGTGACACTGTCCGCCCTCGACGGGGCTGGCTGAGGACGATTCGCAAGGCAGCCGGCATGACCTTGCGTGAAGTCGCCCGAGGCATTGCTTCCACCCCACAACTCGTGGCGCTTCTGGAGAAATCCGAAGCGGCAGATACGATAACGCTGGCAAAACTCAAGAGTGTCGCAGGGGCAATGGATTGCCGACTCGTCTACGCGATTCTGCCTAACCGAGGGACAATTCATGACTTGCGCGAGGCCCGCGCCAGGCAAAAGGCCACCGAACGCGTGCTAGCGGTTGAGCAAACGATGGCTCTCGAGAACCAAGCTACCGGGGACCTCGCGGGAAAAATCGAGAGAGAGACTAGGCGCATACTCAGTCGCGAACTATGAACACCGGTCCCGGGCCGAATACAAGTCAGGATGAAGCGAACACACCTCTAACGCCAGAGGAGCAGGCCGGGCTCATTCCTGATCTCTCTACAAGACGAGAATTGAATGAATGGGAAGGTCAAAATATCCTGCGCGGTCGCGAGTGGGCCCTTGGCAGACTCAGCAGCACCAACCCATTCGACGAGCGACGCTTGCGCGAGGTTCATCGGAAAATGCTCGGCGACACGTGGAGTTGGGCTGGAAAGTATCGCACAACGAACAAGAATTTAGGGATTCCCTCTTATCAAATTCACGACGAAATCGGGCGGCTGCTGGGCGACGCGAGGTTCTGGGTTGAAAACAAGACGTATAGCGCCGATGAAATTGCCGTGCGATTTCACCACAGGCTGACACAAGTTCACCCCTTCCCGAACGGCAATGGCAGACATGCGCGCCTGATGGCTGACATGATTGCGTTGCGCCTGGGCAAACCCGTCTTCTCTTGGGGACCCAGGAACCTGGCTCGAGCGGGTGCTACGCGCGCGGCTTACATCGACGCGCTTCGAGCCGCAGACAGTGGCGACATTCAGCCCCTGCTGAAGTTTGCCCGCCAGGAAAGCATCTAAGGCGTTCGATGCGCCCAACGGCCTAGATTCACTGGAAGCAGGCATGGACCCTATAACCCACGGGCTTACCGGCGCGCTGATTGGCAAAGCGTTCTTCGCGGGCGCCCTTTCGCAGCGTAACCCACGCCGCGCTGAACTCGACGAGGCACGCGGCGAACTTTCGCCGGAACACACTTCGTCGCGCACCGGAGTCTCGCGTGCCGCGATTTGGATCAGCGTGCTCGCGGCGCTTTTTCCGGACATCGACATTCTCTTCGACCCGTTCGTGCCGAACGAGATGTTCACCATCGAGCTGCATCGCGGGGTGACGCATTCGCTGGTGTGCTTGCCGGCATTTTCGATCGCGCTGGCCACAGCCACGTGGTGGTGGCTCAAGTGGCGCACGCGGCGCAAGCTGCGAAACTCCGGCCAAGCGGCTGAGTCGCGCTTCTCGTGGCGTATGCTGACCGCCATCTGGGCCGCCGGTATGGCCAGCCACATCCTGCTGGACCTTGCCACCTCGTGGGGCACGATGGTGTGGGCGCCGCTTTCCAATACGCGCGTCGCATGGGACTTGGTTTTCATTATTGATTTCACGCTGACCGCCATCGTGGTGGCGCCGCAGGTGCTGGCATGGATTTACCGCCGACGGCAGGGCGCGCGGCGGCAGGCTGTGGCGATGTGGGTGATCTTCAGCCTGTGCGCGTTGGGGGCGGGCGCGCTGCTGCGGGGATTCGGCTTGCCGCTTTCGCCCTGGGCCATCCCGATGGCCGTCATCATTCTGGGCTTGGTGTTTTTCGCGCCGATGCTGCGCGGACGGGGATTCGCGCTGAGCCGCGCCGCATGGTGTCGCTGCGGTGTGCTGGCGCTGGCCGGTTATTACGCACTGTGCGCGCTGGCGCATCAGCGCGCTCTCTCCAGCGTGCGCGGATTTGCGACTGCACGGGGTCTGCAGGCCGAAGCCATCGGCGCGCTGCCCATGCCGCCTTCGCATGCATACTGGCAGGGCTTGATCCGCACGCCTGACGGCGCGTACCGCTCCTATTTCGCTGCCGGGCACAATCCCGGCCCCCACTTCGAGTTCATCGCAGATCAGAAACTGCCGGCGCACGTCGCACAGGCGCTCGATGCGCAGCCGGAGGTTCGCATCTGGCGCTGGTTCGCGCGCTTCCCGGTGATCCGGCATCGCCAGCAAGACGGAGAGCACATCGTGGACCTGCTGGACCTGCGCTTTTTTGCCCCGAATCGCGGCGCGACAGTGGCGTTTCAATACCGCGTCGTGGTCAGCGCGCAGGGCGAAGTGGTTCGCCAGGGCTGGGCCGATGCCTTGACCGAAGAAAGCGGCAAATGAAATGGAGAGCAGGGGATAAATCCGGCGCCGGCCACGGGCCACTAACCCCTGCCTCTGCGTTACAATCGCACGCGATGCGGCTCCTCATCTTCAGCGATATTCACGGCGACACGCGCGGGCTGGAAAAAATCGTCGCGCAGCCCGCCGACATCTACATCTCGGCGGGGGATCTCTCCACCTTCGGCCGGGCGCTCGAGCGCTGCGGCGAAATTCTGCGCCCGCTCGGCGAGAAGTGCTGGGTGATCCCCGGCAACCACGAAACCGCCGACGAGAACGCAGCCTTCTGCCGCAGATTCGGTCTCACCAACTTTCACCGCCAGATCAAGAAGCTCGATGGGCGCGAAGGCGCTGTGCATCTCGCCGGGCTGGGCTACAGCAATCGCACTCCGTTCAACACGCCCGGTGAATTCACCGAGCAGCAGATCGCCGCGGAACTGGCGGCTTTCGACGGCCTCGACCCGCTCGAGTTGATTGTACACTTCCCGCCGCAAGGCACCGCACTCGATGAGGCCGGCGCCGGGCGCCACGTAGGCAGCGAGGCACTGCGCGCATGGGTCGAGCGGGCCGCGCCACGCCGCCTCTACTGCGGCCACATTCATGAATGCGCGGGCCTGCGCGACACATTGGGCCGCACTAAATGCTTCAACGTCGGCAAAGCCGGGCGCTTTCTCGAGTTGTAGGTGCTGACGTGTAGAGGCGCGTCCGCGTTTTTTGCGGACGCGGCAGCGGTGCCGGCGACCGATTGCTCGCGCGGCAGGTGACGCAGCAAATCTGCCGGGTCGCAATTCCGGCGACCCACCGCTACATTTAACGATAGGTAGCGATACGGCCCCAGGTGCTTTTGGCGCCCCAGATGCCACGGCGCAGGCACTCGAGTTGCACAATCTGGCTGTGATCGACGAAGAGGTTTACATCGCAGCCGTAATTCTTGATGTACCACGCGAACACTTCGGGATCGGCGGCCTCGAACATCAATTTCTCCAGACCAATGGCGTTCGCGAATTTTGATACTACGTCGGTGCGCCAGCTCTTCACATTTTCGGTGATGCCTTCCGACTCCACCATGATCATGTACGCGCCCGCATCCAGCAGCCGCCGCGCCTGCGCTACCGCCCACTCCGGGTCGCGCGTGCCTTCGGCGGCCAGTTCCTCCGCGGAGGTGTCGCCGCCCGCGCCGAATTGAATGCCCACTTCCGGCTTAGCCTTCAGGCCGGCCTCGTTCACTTTCTCCACCAATCGCAGCCAATCGTCGCTGGGCAGCGTGATGAAGCCGGTGGAAATTTCGATGATGTCGAAGCCCAGGTCCTGGCACTCGGCAACGTAAGAGTCCACCGCGTCGGCGCCTTGCGTGAGCACGTACTCGATGAAGCCGCCGGTGGAAACCAGCACATCGTGGCCGTGCGCCAGCTCGATAATCGACCGCAAGCTCGCCTCGGGCATCAGCGTGAAGGAGCCGCCGGCGAACTTCAGCGCGTCGATGTGCTCGCCCATAGTTTCCAGCACGTCAGCAAGGTAGCGCGTGCCCATAGGCGTGTAGTACGGCCCGCGAATTTCCGTGATGCCGCGGGTGCGCGGCTTGATGGGCCGCGGGTTGCGCCGCAGGAACGCGAAGGCGTGTTCCGGCGGATTTTCAGTTTGGACTGCGAAATGTTTTTGGCGTGTCATGCGGAAGCCTTTCTTTGCCGGCGACGAACTTTACCGAGGATGGCGGTCAGCTCGGCCAGCGGCAGGTTTTCAAGCTTGCTGACGTAAACTGCGATTTCTTTCTGCTGGTAACTGTCGAGTATAGGCGCGGTCAGCCGCTCGAATTTTTCCACCGCGCCCTCCCACGCCATGGGTCGCGTGAGGAAGCCTTCATAGTCTGATTTTTCTCTGTGCAGCGGCGCGCCGTCGGCCAGCCGGACAGTGATGCGGCAGGGCATCTCAGCCGGGAAGCGTCGCGAGAGCGCGTCATCTTGCCGGACAGTGACTTCTTGCAGCAGCGACTGCACATCGCTGCGGCGGATGCGCTCCGGCTCGTACTGCGCGGGCATCACCGTGCCGTCAAGCAATGCCACGGCAAGAACGTAGGGCAGGCTGTGGTCGGCTTCTTCCTTGGTGCGAATCGCTTTCTTGCCGCCTTCTTCGCCGCCGCCGATGATGTGGAAGGCCACGTCGAAGATGTCGAGTTCGATGGCGGCTACTTCTTTCGCGGCAAAGCCGTGCTCCTGTTGCAGCTCGAGCAGGCCTTCGATGGCCGACTGCGAATGAATCTCCGCGTTGTACTTCTTCAGGATGGTCTGCGTGAGCCGGTCGAGGTCTTCCTTCGCCCAATCCATTTCGAAGCGCCCCGCAATGGAACCCATAAAGCCCTTGTTGCCTTCGAAGACTTCCTCCGGGCCGGTGATGCCGCGCATGGCGAGAAACGCGGCGTGCGTGGCGCCGAAAGCGGTGTTGGGGTAGGCGAACCCTTTCCAGTGCGAGAGATTGCCGGTGCGGGTGACGCGCAACGCGTTGAAAGCCGTCCCGGCAATGGCGACGGCATTCGCGGTGCGTTCCGCGTCCAGCCCCAGCGCGCGCGCCACCCCCGCGGCCACTGCGTAGGAGCCTTGTGTGGTGTGGTCGAAACCTTTCTGACGCACGGGAGCGACATCGCTCAACCGGCACTGCACCTGATACGCCACGGCCAGCGCAACCAGAAAGTCGTCGCCGCTGCACTGCGCGTATTCCGCCGCGGCCAGCACCGGCGCCAGGTTGTCGGAGGGATGGCAGGTTTCACCGGGGGCAAGATAGCTATCGTTGAAGTCGAGGTAGCGGACCAGCGCACCGTTGTAGAAGGCCGCGCGATCCGGAGCCGAGGCGCCGCCGCCGATCAGCGTGCACCGCGGGTCGCCGCCGAAATCCTCCAGTTGCGCCCGCGCCAGTTGCATCGGCGGCGCGCCGAGCGCTGCGATGGCGCAGCCCAGCGAATCGAGCAGGCGGATCTTTAGCGCCGCGACCGCTTCGCTGGAAAGGTGCTGGAGCGCCCGCGACGCCGCCCATGCGCCGAGCTCGCGTGCCATGGTCATGCGTTCGACTCCCTATTTCCATCCTACGCCGCCCGTCCGCCGAATTGAAGGCGGTAGCCTCGGCCAAAGTTCGGATGGAATTTGGGAGGGCGCTCGTCGCGGTCGGAAAGGGACATTTCGCCTAATCCGCATCGATGATTCTTATGATGTCGGGCGCCACGTAGATGCGGTTGCGCAGGCGGCCGGTGTGCTCCACCAGGATTCCCGCAGCCACCAGCCTTTCGATGTTGGCCTCCGCAGTGGGATACGAGACCTTGAGGCGTTTCTGGATCTGCCGGATGGTCATGGCCGGCGTTTCGAACAGTTGATCCACAATGCGCAGCAGATGGCCGAATGCTCGGGCCATTTGCACCTTGCCGCGGTAGTCCTCCCATAGTTGAAGCAGTTGCTTGGAGCGCAGCACACCGTCGCGCGATTGTTGCGCCACGCCGCGCAGGAAAAACTGGATCCAATCCATCCAAGTTCCCTTCTTGCTGACGGCGAGCATCAAGTCCGAGTATGCGCGGCGATTCCGTTCGAAAAAGGCGCTGAGATAGAGCAGAGGCTGGGAAAGCAGTTTCCAATCGCACAACAAGAGTGAAATCAGCAGCCGCCCCACCCGCCCGTTGCCGTCCACGAAAGGATGGATGGTTTCGAACTGATAATGAATCAGCGCAAGGTTGATCAACGCGGGATAAGGGCTTTTCGCCTGGAGAAATTTCTCCAGTTCCCCGAGCACTCGCCCCACTTCGTCGGGCGGCGGCGGAACAAAGCGCGCTTCGCTGACGGGCTGGCCCGGCCGCCCGATGTAATTCTGCGTGGTGCGGAATTCCCCCGGCCTTTTCTCGCCGCCGCGCACGCCTTCCGTCAGCACTTTGTGCATTTCGCGAATAAGGTCGAGGCCGACCGGCAATTTGTGAAGCCGCTGCAAACCGTGTTGCAGCGCCTTGACGTAGTTTGAGACTTCACGCACGTCGGGCGATTTCGGCTCCTCGGTCGGCGCGGCCTCGAACAGCAGCAGGTCCTCGGCGTTGGCCTCCGTGCCCTCGATGCGGCTGGAAAGAACCGCTTCGCGGCGCAGGAACGGGCCAATGAGCAGGTGCGGATTGGGAAGCCGGTGTCCGATTCCCTCCAGTTGACCCAGCGCTAAGTTCGCCTCGGAAAGCTCCTCCAGGGCCTCTAAACCGAGGTCGAGCTTGGGTGGGAGTGGCGCAGGAACGTAGGTCCAGTATCCTCTGGCGCTGCGCACTAACCTTCCGGGCGCGAATGCTGTAAAATCAGAATGGTCCATGTGTTTTGTCGCTCGTTCAAGGTAACAGTAACGAGCAGCAAGTCTATTATAGTTTCGACCACAAAGCTATAATAAGCGCGCTCGGTGTTAAAGGACCCTTGAATAGGCCATATCTCGATTGTTATGAATATGTTTACGGTGCCTCGCAATGTTTGAGAACCTGACAGACAGACTGCAGCGCGTCTTCAAGAACCTGCGCGGCGAAGGCAAGCTCAGCGAAGAGCACCTCAACGCTGCGCTGGGCCAGATTCGCGAGGCGCTGCTGGAAGCCGACGTGAACGTGACCGTGGCCGATGAGATGCTCGCGCACATCCGCGAAAAATCGCTTGGCGCCGAGGTAATGCTCAAGCTTTCGCCCGACCAACAGGTGCTGAAAATCGTGCGCGACGAACTGGCCGCGCTGCTGGGCGAGGCGGTGAAGCCGAAGTACGCCTCACGGCCGCCGTCGGTGTGGATGATTGTGGGCCTGCAAGGCTCCGGCAAGACCACCACCACCGGCAAG
>JBOGNS010000485.1:0-14427 GCA_050747305.1 Candidatus Acidiferrales bacterium
GCCGCCCCAACCTGCACAGGCTGAAAGCCTGTGCTACCTATGCTGCCTTTCAAACTGATTTATCACGATGGCTACGACCTTCACCTCGGCGTCCACGTCTTTCCTTCGCAGAAATATCGCATAACTCAAGAAACGCTGCTGCGCGAAAAGCTCGCCGTGCCGGGAGACTTTCTGGCGCCTCAGCCTTCCCCCGACGAGGACGTTCTGCGCGTGCACACCGCGGATTGGGTGCGCAAGCTGAAAACCGGCACGCTCAGTCCGTGGGAGCAAGCGCGGCTCGAAGTGCCGTATTCGAAGGAGTTGGTTGCGGCGTTCTGGCTCTCCGCCGGCGGCTCGACACTGGCCGGCCAACGCGCGCTGGCTGACGGCTTCGCGGTGAGCATCGGCGGCGGCTTCCATCACGCATTTCCCGGTCACGGGGAAGGCTTTTGCGCGATCAACGATGTGGCCATCGCGATACGGCGGCTGCAAGCCGACGGAACAATTAAGACGGCGCTGGTCGTTGATACGGACGTGCATCAAGGTAACGGCACCGCCGCGATCTTTGCGGACGATCCTTCCGTCTTCACGCTTTCGATTCATCAGGAGAATAATTATCCCGCGCCGAAGCCGCCGTCGGATATCGATATCGGCTTGCCGGATTTTACCGGCGACGAAGATTATCTCGCCATTCTCGAAAAGCATTTGATTCGCGTTTTCGAGCATTTCACTCCTGACATCCTGATTCACGTTGCGGGCGCTGATCCCTACCGTGAAGATCAGCTCGGCGGCCTTGCGCTCACGCTGGAAGGCTTGAAGCGCCGCGATGGTTTGGTGTACGAACATGCGCGGCGGCACGGCGTACCCGTGGCAGTGACGCTGGCGGGCGGCTATGCGCGCCGCGTGGAAGATACCGTGCGCATTCACATCAACACGATTCTTGCGGGTCGTGACGCCGTCGCCGTCGGAGGCAGGTGAAATGCACAGGATCATCGCCGTTCTGCTTCTAACCGTGCTGGTCGGGCTAAGAGCCGGCGCGCAGCAAATTCCAGATCCGCAGATTGACATAAGCACACAGTAAGCACAGAATGGCGCGAAGCGAGGCGAGAAGAATGAATTCGGATGAACGGAGCACCGAGGACCTGCCGACCGAACTGCCCGAAGAGGTCTATGACGTCCCCGAGGGCAACTGGGTGGTGCTCTCGGCCGACCAGCGCAGAATGGTTGCCCACCATCATGAGCTGAGTGCGGCACTCAAAGAAGCCCGCCGACTTGGTGAACCCAACGGCATCGTAATGATGGCTGTTCATTTGCGTGAGCACTGGGTGATCTAAGCCACCTTGCGCTTCCCTTACCGATTTCTACGTCTTCCACAGCCCGATCCAGCCACCGGTTTGTTTCAAGTGGCGCGTCCGATTATCCCGATCCGGTTGAGCGCGCCCAGCGCGGAGCAACCCGACCTTGCGCTGTTCGGCTTGGTTGACTCTGGATCGGACTGGTGTCTTTTTCGCGAAGAAACCGGTCGCGAGCTGGGCATCGACGTGTCTTCCGGAGAAGCGCGAGGATTCGTGGGTGTGGAGGAATTGCCGGTTACCGCCTACTTTCATGATGTGACCTTACAAGTGGGCGGAATGCGGGCAATCATTCGAGCCGGATTCGTAAGGGGCCTAAGGTTCTCGTACGGGATTCTCGGGCAAGCCGGTTTCTTTGATCAGTTCATCGTTACGATGAGCGCCGCCCGGCCCAGGCCTTACGTGGAAGTACTCCGAGTTCACTAATTCAAAGGAGGGATTACGATGCGAACGCTCGTCTTGATTACCCTATCCTTTATCTTCATCGATCCGATCTTCGCGCAGGCGCCGTCGTCGCGGTGGATGGATGAGTTGAACTGGGTGGAGTTTCGCGAGTTGGTGCCAGCGCGCGTGAAAACGGTGATTCTCACCACCGGCACGCTGGAGCCGCACGGCGTCACGTCCAATGGCGCGGACAATATTGCGCCGGTGAAAATCGCCGAAGCCATTGCCGGTGATCCGCAAATCAACGCGCTGATTGCGCCGCACATCGCCTACGGCGTCACAGGCTCGATGGCGCCCTATCCCGGCGCGACGAATATCCCCGCTGAGACTTACGTGCCATACGTGCGCGCGGTGATGATGGGGCTGGTGCGCAACGGCTTCCGCAACATCGTCATCGTGAATGGCCACGGCGGCCCGCAGACACAACTGCTGATGGATGTGGCGCGCGACATAGCGCTCGAACAGCGCGTTAACACCCTGGTCGTCAATTGGTGGTCCACCTGTGCCAAAGAAACCGAAGCCGTATTCGGCAATCCGGGCGGGCACGCCGGCGAAAACGAGACGGCCTTCATTCAGGCCATCAACCCCAAGCTGGTGAGGAAAGACCTGCTGCCGACGATTACCTCCACGCCGAACCCGCCGCCTGCGTCGTGGTCAGCCACGCCCGCGCCTTCCTCCATTGGCTTGTACCGTGAAGGCGCCGGCAATCCCAGCGACTTCGATCAGAAGAAAGCGGACGACTACTTCCGGCGCGTCAACGCGTGTGTCGCCGATGTGGTGAAAGACACGCTGGCCAAGTGGCAGCAGGCGGGATTCAATTAGGGTAGCACAGGCTTTCAGCCTGTGCGCTTTCGCAAGTAGGCTACGCAGGCAGACCAATCGCCCGGCAAAGGCTCATTGCTAATCTTGCTTCGCTGGACTTAAGGCCGCGAAAGATGGCGCTCGATGGCCGATGCCAACTCCTCCACAAAACGTTCGCGCACAAATCCGGGCCGCCGATGCACCACGCGGCCACTGGCGTTTACGATCAGCACCGTGGGCACTCCGGGAACCTGGAACAGGCGGTCGAGGCCGTCGGCGTAGGCCACCGTCATGCGCCCGCGCCTGCGCTGCAGATAATCCCGCACCGCTTGCTCGTCGGTATCCACGCTCAGCGCGAGGAACGCTACATCCTTGCGATCGCGAAAGCGCGCCGCGACCTGCTCGAGCAACGGTTCCAGTTCGCGGCACGGCGAGCACCACGTAGCCCAGAAATGCAGCACCAGCAGCTTACGCCGGTAGTCCGCCATGGCCAGCTCTCCGCCTTGCGGGCGCTGCGAGCGGAAAGAAAAAGGATCGGTCAGCCCCACATTAGCCGCGGCCCGCTCCGCGGGAGGCGGCAGCGCCGTCATTCGCTGGAACTCTTCGTACAGCCTTTCTTCCAAGCCGGCGTCGTTGCCGAAGCGCAGCCGCCACACATTCTCCAAGCGGCGGCGCAGCGCCATGCGATCCACGCCGCGGCCGACGGTATCCAGCATCAGGAACGCTGCGATGTAGTGGTTGATGGCCTCCACGTAGTTCCCGCGCAGCTCGGCGATTTCTCCCATTCGCTCGCGGCCTTCGGCTGTGGGGCCGAGTGCGGCGGCCGCATCCAGATCCGCCTCAGCCTCATCGTAGCGCCGCCGGGCAACATCCAGGCGAGCCCGAGTGAGATAAACCGCCGTGAGGAGTTTTGCGCGGCCTTCCGCCCACTCCGAGACCATGGCTGGGTCGGACGCCTCGGCCTTTTCTTTTTCCACGCGATCCAGAATGCGCGTTAAGTAGCCGGAGGCGCGCGTCAAGCTGCGCTCGTCGCCTTGCTCTTCGAGCAGCTCGGAGGCGAGCAGCATCATGGCGGAATCTTCCGGCTCGAGCGCGATGTAGCGCTCGGCAAATTCCAGCGCGCGCGGCCGGTCATTGAGTTGCAGGCAGACTTCGGTGAGCGCGCGATACACGTGGGTGCGGCGCGGCGAATCGGGGAAGCGGCGGAGGTAATCTTCGAGATTGCGAGCCAGAGCCACCCGCTCGCCGCCCGCGGATTCGATGGCGCGCTGTAGTTCGCGGTCAGCAGGCTCGGGCCGCTGCGCCGCTGCCGGAATGGCAAGAAGTGCAGCGCACACCAGCAGAAGCACGAGCGCCGCTACAGCGCCGTTGGCAGGCACGGCTCTGAGGATCGAGGCAGGCATCGGAGCGCGTATTGTAACCGAAGGCGACGCCGCGAGAGTTTCCCGCTTAGCGCGCGCCTAGGGGAGAAAGGTCACTGGCCGGCGGCAATTTTCTTCAGCCCTACGTTAAGCGATCCTTGCCGATAACCTTCGAGGTCCAGCGTTACATAGGTGAAGCCGAGGGCCTTGAGCCGAACGGCAATTGCCGCAGCCACTGTGGGATCGATCGCGCGGGGTATTTCGTCACGAGCAACTTCGATGCGCGCGATTTCATTGTGGTAGCGCAGGCGAAACTGCTGAAAGCCCAATTCACGCAGAATCGCCTCACCCTGTTCGATTCGCGCCAGTGTCTCCGGTGTGACGGCGATGCCATAGGGCACGCGGGACGAAAGGCACGCCGAGGCGGGGCGGTTCCACACCGGCAGTCCTGCGGCGCGCGCTAGCTCGCGGATTTCTGTTTTTGTGAGTCGCGCGTCGAGCAGGGGCGCGAGCACGCGGTGCTCCGCGGCGGCGCGATGGCCGGGGCGAAAATCTTGGGTGTCGTCGGCATTGATGCCGTAGGCGACGGCGGCAAAATGGCGCTGGGCCGCGAGGCGGTCGAGAACGTCGAACAGTTCGGACTTGCAGTGATAGCAGCGGTCCGCGTTGTTCGCCACGTAGAGCGGGTTCCCGAATTCCGCGGTGCGGATGAATTCATGCTGGAAGCCCGTGCGCCGAGCGCAATGCTCGGCTTGCTCGCGGTCATGCGCGGAATAGCTGGGCGAGACGGCCGTGACCGCCAGGGCTCGAGCGCCCAGCGCACGATGCGCAGCCCACGCGAGATACGCCGAATCCACTCCGCCGGAGTATGCCACCAGCAGCGAATCCAACGCGCTCAGGGTGTCCAGCAGCGCCTGCTGCTTCTCGTTCGCGTTACCGTTTCCGTCCGTCATTGCGATGCGTTCTGAATATATCGCATCGCGTTGTGAATCCGCAAAGTAGGACAGACCTCCTGGTCTGTCCCGCCCCCGCAGCTGTTGAAATGTTGGAGAAACGCAAAGCGCTCGCAGACGAACCGAACAGACGGGGCCGTCTGTCCTACTTAGCCTTCACGCAGCGTATCGGCCACGTTGAGGCGCCGCAGGCGAATGGCCGGCGCAAAACTCGCGACCGTTGCCACCAGCACCAGAACGAGCGCCGCGACAATAAAGTTGGCCGGCTCGGACGGCCGAATGCCCCACATCAGCTTCTGGATTGCAAGCAGCGCGGGATAAGCGGCCAAAGAGCCGAGCGCCACTCCCGCCAGCGTGAGTACGATCCCCGGCGCGGCAACGGTGCGGATCGCCTGACCCAGCGATGCGCCCAACGCGACGCGCACTCCCATTTCGCGCCAGCGCTCCGCCACGCTGCTGGCAATCAGGCCGCCAATGCCGATCGCGGACAGCAGCAGCGCCAACGCCGCGAAGCCATTGACCAGCAAGGCTTCGAAGCGATGGCGTGCCAAGGCCGCGCCGCGAATCTCACCCATCGTGCCGAACGCGGAGAAGGGCAGCAGCGGGTCGGCTGCCGCAAGCGCTCGCTGCATTCCGGCAATCAAACCCTCGTGCGAGCCGGCCACCCGGACGATCCAGTTAGGCTGGAACCAGGTGTGCACCAGTTGCACAAAGCCGTCGGTGATTTGCGCAGCAGGAATGAACACGCCGGGGATGGCCCCCATCGGGCCGTAATTCCCCCAGCCCGCGCGCTGGAGCATGTCGCCCGCCACGCCAACAACTTCAAAGCTGCGGCCGCCGGTGAGCAAATGCGTGCCGACCGCCTCCTGATTCGGTAGGTATTTCTTCGCGAAGGCGGCGTTAACCACCGCGACTAACGGTGCTGTGCCGCCGTCGCCCTTGCACAAGAGGCGCCCGCGCAGCAACGGAATGCGCAGCGCGTCGAAATAGTCGGGAGTAACGTACACCAGATTGGTTGTGTTCCATTGGTCTGCGCTGGCATTAGGCCCGTCGAGCACGCGGAATCCCATGTTCAGCGCGCGTTGATACGGCAAGCTGAGCGCCACCGCGGCATGCGTTACGCCCGGCAGGGTGCGGATGCGCGCCAGCGTCTCGTTGTAAAGCGCATTGACGCGGGCGGCCTCCTTGTAGCGCGCATCCTGCAAGGAAAGCGATGCGGTAAAGACGCCATCTCCGTCGAACCCGGGATTCAAGCGCGCCAGCCGCAGAAAGATCGCCGTGAATTGCGTAGCGCCGATCACCAACAGCACGCCCAGCGCCACCTCAAACACCAGCAACAGGCGCCGCGGCCAGTGGCCGCGCGCTCCTACCACGCCGTGCCCGCCACTCTCCACCAGCGCCGCACGAATGTCGGTACGGCTCGCATGCCACGCCGGAAAAAGGCCCAAAAGGATGCTGGTCGCGAAGGTGAGGCCGATACCTGCGCCGAGCACGCGCCAATCCATGCGCACCGTTTCGGAAATGCCCAGTCCAGCGCCGAGATGCGGATTCAACGCGTCGATGCTGGCGAGGGCCACGAACAGGCCCAGCCCGCCGCCCATGACAGCGAGTACGAGGCTCTCGGTGAGCAATTGTCGCATGAGCACCCAACGGCTCCCGCCGAGCGCCATGCGTGTGGCAACTTCGCGCCGTCGCCGCGAAGCGCGTGCCAGCAGCAACCCCGCAATGTTGATGCAGCCCACGAGGAGCACCACGGCAACTGCGCCCCACAAAACTACAAGAATTTCTCGCACGCCGCTGGTGAGCATCTCCTGCAATGGCAGCAAACCCACCCGTGCGGTCACGTCAGGTGACATCTCATGCGCTGCCGCTGCATCGCGTCCCAGCGGCTCGAGGCTGGCCTGCGCTTGCGCCCAGCTTATGCCGTCGTTCAGGCGCGCAATCACCGCGTAGTTTGTGCCGCCGCCTTCGCCGGTGCGGCTGGGACGCAACGGCGCCCACACGTCCGCGGCCGCAGGAGAGCTAAAATCAGCCGGCATGATGCCGACCACTGTATGCGGCTCGCCGCGCAGCGTGACCGCCTGATTAAGTACCGAAGGATCGCTCTGGAAAATGCGCCGCCAAAGCGCGTGGCTCAATACAACCACCGCAGCGCCCCCGGGACGGTCTTCATCGGCGGTGAACTCCCGGCCATAAAGCGGCGCAACGCCCAGCACGGAAAAATATCCGGCCGAAACGCGCTGCTGGCGTACGTATTCCACGTGGCGGTTCGCCACCAGGTTCACTCCTCCGGCGAATCCGGCTTGCGCGGCAACCTTGATCACGCTTGCGTTATCGCGAACCAGCTCGAACGCAGCGCCGTTCTGCCCGCTCCGCACCCCTTCACCGCGTGAGTCGCGAACATGAACAACCACCTGCGCCAAACGCTCCGGCTAGGGGAAGGGAAGCGGGCGAATCAAGACAGTATCCACGAGGCTGAAGATGACGGCGTTGGCGCCGATACACAGAGCCAGCGTAAGTACGGCCGTGATAGTGAAGGCCGGCGTTTTGCGCAGTTGCCGCAGCGCGAAACGCACGTTGCGCCCAAGCTCGTCGAGCAACGACAGGCCCAGCGCCTGGCGGCACTCCTCCCTGTAGGTTTCCTTACCGCCGAATTCGATGCGCGCGCGGCGCTCGGCCTCGGCCCGCGCCAAGCCGCGCGACATCAGCTCCTGCGCGCGATGCTCGATATGGCTCTCGATTTCGCGCGCCATATCCTCCTCCATGCGATTACGGCGAAAAACGGCTTTGGTCCACGAGCGCAGACGGGCGAGCATGATTACGCCTCCTCGGCTGTCGAGTGGAGCACATTCGCGACAGCCAGCGTCATACGGTTCCATTCTTCGGTTTCCACGCGGAGCTGCTTGCGGCCGGCGGCGGTCAGCCGGTAATACTTAGCCTTGCGGTTGTTGTCGCTCTCGCCCCACTCGGACGCGATCCAGCCGCGATGCTCCAGCCTATATAGGGCGGGGTAGAGCGAGCCTTGCGGAATCTCGAAAGCCTCGCGGGAAAGCTGCTGGATGCGCACCAGCACGCCGTAGCCGTGTAGCGGCCCCAGCGAGACGGCCTTGAGGATGAGCAAATCGAGACTGCCCTGCAAAAGGTCTACGGGCTGTGCCATCACCTCTCCTAGAACCTCTAGGAGAGTATACTGCGACGCCGCCAAAAGGTTACAGGGGAATTGCCGGCTGGCAGCCGCCTACTGAAAATCGAGCAGGACATCCACCACGCGCGTTTGCGGGTTGGTGCGCAGCCAGCGGCCGAGCTTTTCGTAGTGGACCACGTAGTCTTCGAACGCCTTTTTCACGCCGGACTCCACGAACTCCTCGAAGTAGGCGCGATTGAAGACCGCACCTTTAGCGGGTGTCCAGGCGTCGCGGATCTTCCGCTCGGCAACTACGGAAAGGCCGGTAATCACCAGCTCGCCCATGCGATACTGCGGGCCTTCCGTGATTTGCACGCGATAGGACACGCGCTGCGCCGCGTCGTCATAGGATGGTTCCGCGCTGACCTGCACATCGAGATAGCCGCGTCGGCCGTACTCCTCTTCCACGCGCTGCCACGCGCCTTCGATGCGCAGTCCGCTGGCCGGCTGGCCGGCGGTGAGTTGAAGCAGCGTATCGAGTTCTGGCGCGCGTATTACGCTGTTTCCCGTCCAGGTTGCGCCGCCCCATTGGAATACCGGGCCCGGTTCAATGGGCACTGCCACCGTGACGTCCCCGAGCGGCTTATTGGGATCGCCGGTGAACGTGGCCCGCGGCTTGCCGAACTCCACGCGCAAGTGCCCGCGCTCGAGATAGACCGGCCGCACCTGCTCCATCAGAAACATCTCGACGGCGTAGCGGGAGTAGTCCTTGCCGAGCATAGCCTGCTTGGCGGTCGCAATTTGGCGGCTGTCCGCCGCGATGGGATATTGAAAGCTGAAGCCAGCGATCTTCAAGCTGGCGCCAGCTACCGTGAACATCACCATATCGCCATCGCCGGTGGGCCGCGCGATCACCTGACGCTCGACCTTGGCGGTGATGCCTTTCTCCGCCAGCGTGCGCTCCAGCGCTTTTGTCATGTCGCCAAGGATGATACCGAGCGACGGCGCGGCGCCGTTGAAAAGCACTACCGATTCCTTCAGCTTGGCCGTGAGCTCCGCGTCTGTAAACCACGGAAAGTTGTCGAAGTGTACCGGCAGCAACGGCGCATCCTTCAGCTCAAACTCCAGCGTAACGCCATCGAGATAACTGCGGAATTGATACTGCACGCTGCTGAACAGGCCGAGCCGGCCCAGCTCATCCGCTGCGACTTGCATCTGTTCGCGCGTGACCGGCTTGCCGACCTCCAGCCCACCCGCTGCGGCGACCTGCTCAGGTGTGAAACGCTGCGAGCCGGACACGGTGACGTTCTTCAGCGTCGCGGCTGGCTGAGCCGGTGCCTCCTGAGCAGAAACCTGCAAAGTGCAGACGCTGATCACTGCGACGACAAGCCCGCTTGCCCGACTCTGCGACATGCCTTTCACGTCCTTAAGATTGTAGGTGAGCCCGCACCATGCAGCAATCCGGGGTAATGATCGCCATGCAGTGCTAGAGTATCTGTGAAAGGGGATGGTTGTTTCTAGTGCCAAGCACCCGGCTTCCTCGGTACAGTTTTCCCGTGCTCGTTGCTCTGATGAGTTGGCCCTTCGTGTCTGCTCAAAGTCCCGGGGATTGGGATCGGGCCGACGCGAGGATCAAACGCCTTTCGCCGAAGGCGTTCGCTTATTTGCCGGAAAGAATTCGCCAGAAGCTCAAGGAACAGGGCTGCGCGATTCCGCAGACTTACCTCGTCGGCAAGCCGCATAACGTAATCAGCGGGGAATTTGCGAGTAAGGGGCAGAAGGACTGGGCAATTCTGTGCTCGATTGAGCGCAAGTCTTCCGTTCGTGTCTTCTGGGGAGGCCCAAACCAATGTGAAGCAGAATTGCAAGCCGCCGAAGATCGATTATCTTTGCAAGGGGTCCGCGGGAACATCGGTTTCTCAAGGAAAATCGAAGCCGCAAGCACAGAGGTGATCGAACGCCGTTACCGCGCATACGGAGAGAGCCCACCGCAAGCGCTTGAACACCAAGGAATCGAAGACTCCTTTCTCGGAAAGGCTTCCGTCATTCTTTATTGCCACGATGGAAAGTGGCTACGCTTCAAAGGCGCTGACTGATCGACATCATTCGACGGTAACGGACTTGGCGAGGTTGCGCGGCTGGTCCACATCGCAGCCGCGACGCACCGCGATGTGATAAGCGAGCAGTTGCAACGGTACGATTTCCAGGATGGGCAGCATCATTTCCGGCGCAGGCGGGATTTCGACCACGTGGTCGGAAGCTTCGCGGGCCAGATGATCCCCTTCTGTGACGATGGAGATCACGATGCCGTCGCGCGACTTCACTTCCTTGATATTCGAGACGGTCTTTTCGTAGCGGATCATCGACTCCGCGTTGCCCTCTTCGCGCGTCGCCAGCACCACCACCGGCAGGTTCTCGTCAATCAGCGCGTTGGGCCCGTGCTTCATCTCGCCCGCCGGATAGCCTTCGGCGTGAATGTACGAAATCTCCTTGAGCTTTAACGCGCCCTCCAGCGCAATCGGGTAGTGAATGCCGCGGCCCAGATACAAAAAATCGGTGTGGCGGAAGAATTGCCGCGCCAGCTCTTCGTACATTTCGTCCTGCTGGAGAATCATTTCCATTTTTTGCGGCAGGCGCGTCAATTCTTGAATCAGATGCCGCGACTGGTCCGGCGAGAGCTTGCCGCGCACCTGCCCGAGGTAAATGGCAATCAGCGCCAGCGCGGTCAGTTGCGCGGTGAACGCTTTCGTGGAAGCGACTCCGATCTCCGGGCCGGCGTGCGTAAGGATTGTGCCGTTGGCCTCGCGCGTAATCATCGAGCCGACCACGTTGCAGATGGCCAGCGTCTTCGCGCCTTTCAGCTTCGCTTCGCGCTGCGCTGCCAGCGTGTCTGCGGTCTCGCCGGATTGGCTAATGAGGATCACCAGCGTCTCGTCGGCGATGATCGGGTCGCGGTAGCGGAACTCGCTGCCGTAGTCTACTTCCACAGGAATTCCCGCCAGGCGCTCGATGAGAAATTTTCCGGCCAGCGCGGAGTGCCAGGAAGTGCCGCAGGCCACAATCTTGATGCTGCTGAAGCCGCGGAATTCCTGCTCGGTGATGTCCATTTCGTCGAGAAAGATCTTGCCGGTGTCCAGCGAAATACGGCCGATCAGAGTATCGCGCACGGCGCGCGGCTGCTCGAAGATCTCTTTCTGCATGAAGTGCTTGAAGCCGCCCTTTTCCGCCATGATCGGGTCCCACGTGACGTGCTGCACGGGGCGCTGGATGGCGCGGCCCTCCAGGTCGATGAGCCGAACGCCCTGCGGCGTGATGACCGCGATGTCGCCATCGGCGAGGAAAAACACGTCGCGTGTGTGGTAGAGGATGGCGGGAATGTCGCTCGCCACGAAGTACTCGTCCTGCCCCAAGCCGACCACGGCCGGCGGGCCATTACGCGCGGCCACGATTTTGTTCGGGTCCTTCGTGGAGACAATGGCCAGGGCATACACACCGGCAAGCTTTTGCGCCGCCTTGCGCACGGCCTCTTCCAGCGGTGCGCCATCGAGATGCTTCTCGACGAGGTGCGCGACCACTTCGGTGTCCGTCTCAGTGACGAACGTGTGGCCTTCAGCGATGAGCTGCTTCTTCAGCTCCATATAGTTCTCGATGATGCCGTTGTGAACCACCACTACCTGCCCCGTGCAGTCGCGATGCGGATGGGCGTTTTCCTCCGTGGGGCGGCCGTGCGTGGCCCAGCGCGTGTGACCCAGCCCGTAAATTCCATCAATCGGATTCAGCCGCAGCGCCTCCTCCAGGTTTCGCAGCTTGCCGGAGGCGCGGCGTATCTCCATCTTGCCGTTTTGCGTCATCACCGCGATGCCGGCAGAATCGTAGCCGCGGTACTCCAGCTTCTTCAGGCCGTCGATGATCAACGGCACCACCTTCTTCTTGCCCACGTAGCCGACAATTCCACACACGGACGCGCTCTCCTCTTGACGATAAGCTATCTCTTAAGGGTAGCACATCCGCACTGTGCGGACGCGGAGTTGTCGTCATTGCGAACGGGTTCGCGCGCACGGCGATAGGCAGCAGCAGGCAGGGGAACCCGCATCCTTCTTAAGGAAGGCCCTGGTTTGTCCTGACGGACGCGCCCGCCGCCCAGCCGAAGCGCGCACACGATAGTTTCACTTTCGCTCAGCAGACGGTCACATACCCAAGCAGAGAGGTCACGGCCATGTACCAGAAAGCATACCGGGGCATCGGCATGGAGGGCAAAATTGCGAAATGGTATGCCGCCACAATCGGCAAGGACTCCGCGGAATTTAGCGCGCAGGCCGAACGTGTGGCGCGCAGTTTACCGCCCAACGCCCGAGTGCTGGAAGTTGCCCCCGGCCCCGGGTACTTCGCAATCGAGCTGGCGCGAATCGGAAGATGTCGCGTCACGGGTTTGGACATCAGCGCGACTTTTGTGGCCATGGCGCGCGAAAATGCGCGCACGGAAGGCGTCGAGGTTGACTTCCGCCACGGCAACGCTTCAGACATGCCTTTCCCGCGCGGCGTTTTCGATTTTGTGGTGTGCCGCGCGGCGTTCAACAAGTTTGCCAGGCCCGCGGACGCGCTGCAGGAAATGTATCGTGTGCTGAGGGCCGGCGGCCGCGCGCTGATCATCGACCTGCGGAGAGACGCCCCGAAAGAGGCCGTCTATGCCGAGTTGGATCGCATGCGCCTCGGCGCCGTGGGTTCGGTCTTCAGCAAGCTGACTTTCCGGTTCATGGTCCACAAACGGACATTTACACAGGACGAGTTCAGAGGGTTCATTGCCAGGAGCCGGTTTCGCGAAGCGACGATCGAGCAGACGCCCATCGGGCTGGAAGTCACGCTGGTGAAATGAGCCCTGCGACGCGGTGGAACGAGTGGCAGTAGCCGGATCGTGTCGGGCACTAATCGACAAGCTCGAAGCGAAATTCTTCGATTACGGTATTGGTGAGCACCTCGCGAGCAATGCGCTCGATTTCCTGCTGCGCCTGCTCGCGACCCAGCCCGTTCAACTCCAGCACGAAAAATTTCCCCTGCCGCACATCCTTTACCGCGCTATGCCCCCGCGAGGCCAGCGCGTGCTGAATCGCCTGACCCTGCGGGTCGAGCACGGTTCGTTTCGGCATCACCCAGACGTGAGCTTTCATCGCGGCAATTATACAAGAACTCAGAACGCAGAACGCAGAACAAGCTGACAGCTCACAGTCGACAGCCTACAGTTCGTTTTGATCAACGGGGGCGCCGCTGAAACACTCCTGTCATCCGTTACGAGAGAAACTTTTGCTGACAACAGCGAAAACGACGGATCTGCCTCTGCCATTCACCTTGCCGTCGGCTGTTAGCTGTCGGCTGTAGACTGTCAGCTTGTTCTGCGTTCTGCGTTCTGAGTTCAGTACAACCCGTGTGCCTTGCCGCTTGCGTGAAACCGCAGGAGGAAAGCCGCTTTCTGATCCGGCGGCAGGAAAGATTGCGCGAAGCTCGATTCGGCGAGACGCAGCGTATCAGCAGCAGAGAGGCCGAGCGAGACGCAGTGGCCGTACTCGGATAGCAAGTCAGTGTGAAACATCGCGGGGTCGTCGGTTGAGAGCGTGAGGGGGACGCCCGCGTCGAAGAGAGACTTGAGCGGATGGTCAAGAAGCGTCGCACGGGGCTTGCTCAGTTGCTTCGCGAGCGCGCCGGTGCAGAGGTTGCTGGTCGGGCAGACTTCCAGCGCGATGCGCCGCGCGGTTAGCAGCTCGGCGAGAGCGGGGTCGTGCATCGCAGCAATGCCGTGGCCGATGCGCTCCGCGCCGAGCAGTTCGATGGCGTCACGCACATGCTGCGGCGGCCCCACTTCGCCGGCATGAGCAACGCGGCGCAGCCCGTGGGAAGCGACGTAGTCGTAAATGCCACGGAAGTTGCGGTACGGGAGTGCCATCTCGTCGCCACCCATGCCGAAGGCAATCACACCCAGATGCTGGAGCCCGGCCGCGATTCTTGCGGCGCTCATGGCAGCCTCGGAGCCGAATTGCCACGTGCCGTCGGGAATCCAGCGCAGCGTGAGACCTTGGGCTTCAAACTCCTGCGCCACGCTCCATACCGCCTCGAAGATCGGTTCCGGCGCATAGTTGCGCCACAGCAGCACGCCCAGTGCGATCGTCACTTCTGCATACACCACGTTCTGCGCCATAAGTTCCTCAGCCAGCCGCCGAGTGATGAGCGCGTAGTCGGCGGGCTGGCGGAGGAACGACGTGACCCACTTGAAGGCTTCGATAAAGCCGTCGAAATCAGCATATCGGTACCGCTGCGTTGCTTCGTCTTCCGTCAAGCTCACGCCGCAGCGCGCGGCCAGCTCGACCGCGGTGCGCGGGCGGATTGTGCCCTCGAGGTGCAGGTGAAGCTCGGCCTTTGGCAGG
>JBOGNS010000486.1:0-1609 GCA_050747305.1 Candidatus Acidiferrales bacterium
GTGTGGAGCGATATCCAGCCGCGCTCGGTGCAGACTTCGCTCTATATGGGAGCGCCGGGCGCGCAGATGCAGCGGGTAGCTACCGGCCGGGCCACAAGGCAATAATCAAGTTCGGCCACAGAGACACTGAACCACCGAGACAAAATTTTTCGAAATAGCTCGATCACGCGGCAAGACGATCACGTTCCGACCCTCATACCTCCAACTTCGGACCTTCTCAGTGTCTCTGTGGCTCGGTGGCTAATCTCCTCGGCCCCAGAAGAATTCGAGCGCCGGCGCGATGCGGGCACGCCAGCTTCCCCAACTGTGGCCTTCGTGGACTTCGAGGTACTGCAGCGGATAGCTTTTGCGGCGGATGGCTTCGCTGAATTTGCGATTCCCGCTGAGCAGATCCTTGTGGTAGTAGCGCTCGTAAGTTCCCACGTCGAGATGAATGCGCAGCGGCTTGGGCGGCGCATCGGTATCGAGGTTGAGCCGCGCTTTTACCAGCGGCGTTTCCGCGAAGAAGGCGCTCGATTGTCCCGCGGCATTGCCAAAGACATCCGGGTGCGAGCCTGCAAGATGCGCCGCGCACAGCCCGCCCATGGAAGCGCCGAGCGTTGCGCGCCATTGCGGCTCGCTGCGCGTGCGATAGGCGCCGTCAATCTGCGGCGCCAGCTCTTCCACGATAGCGCGCGCGAACGTGGCGTTCGCGTCGTATTCCTTCTCCCGCTCCACCGGCGGAACCAGCACGGCAATCAGCGGCGGAAAGCGGCGCTGCGCAATGCCGTTGTCGAGAATGTTGGCGATCCGGGCAAAGTTCAGGTAATCGAAGCCGTCGTGTACGTAGAGCGAAGCGCAACGTGACGCGGCCGATTCCGCGTAGCCCGGCGGTACGTACACTTTCACCGCGCGCGCGTTGCCGAGCAGCGCACTCTTCCACTCGAGGTCTTCGATGGCGCCGTGCGGTATGCCTTCGCGGCGCTCCACATCGGGCGGCACGTAGTCCGGCATCCAGCATTGCGAGCTGCTGCCGAATGCGCCGTCGGTGCCGCGCGGGTTGAGCGGGTCGAGCACCCACGGGCCATCGTCGAGGATGAATTTGTAGTCCATGCGCGCGTCGCGCTCCAGTTCGCGCGTGAAATAAGAAAGATTCGTGCCGGGTACGCGCGTGAACTCGTTGTCTTTCACGCCCGGCAGGTCGCTCCACAGCGCTACCTTTTGAGCCGGCCCGCAATACAGAAACACCGCACGGGCGTAGCCAGCGCGCTCTGTGGATTCGATCAGCGGCAGGCCGTGCTCGCGCGCGCGATCGAGGAACGCATCGGCGAGCCGCTGCTTTTTGCGCGGGCTGCGCGCGCGCTCCACTTCGGCGAGAAACTTCGCGAGCGCAGGAGTAGATTTGCCGCGCCGTCGGGGTCGGGGGAAATCAATCAGGAATTTGGGGATGGGGCTCAAGGAGTTCGCAGGCCGGATGTAGCGGCGGGTCGCCGGATTTGCGACCCGGCACGTGCTAGCAACTTCTCATGCGTTCGCGGGCCAAATGCCGATCCACGACGCGCCAGCACAGCCGCATGTGGCAGCGGCCCGGGCAGTGCCGCCGCGTTGCCTTCGCAACGCGACGCAACAT
>JBOGNS010000487.1:0-3336 GCA_050747305.1 Candidatus Acidiferrales bacterium
GAGTTTCACTGCGCGCGCATACTGCTCGCCGCGCCAGATGAGGTCTTCCTCTTTCTCCCGCTTGCCCTGCGTGAGCACGCTAGGGACGGCGGCCGAGGCAGCCACGATCATCAGCGCCGCGAAAAACACCACAATCAGCAGGGCCGAACCGCGCTCACTCCTGATCCTGTCCGGCCGCAGACTTGGAGGCGCCACATTCTCTTCTCCGAAGCGCATCATTGCGGCGGCTCCTCGAGCGGCAAGCTGACCCGTTTCCGGCTCGACACTTCTTCCACCTCAGCCATGCCGGTTCCGATGAGCACCAGCCGGAAGCGCCGGTCAATCATCTGGCCTGCTTCGACGATCCAGATGTCCTCGCCGTTGGTGAAGAAGGCGCGCCGGCGCCCGGTGGCCGGGTTAGTCGCCAGCCCGTAGAACTTAAAGTTGACCACGGGCGCCGGATCGACGAATGGCGGCGGCTCCGGCGGCGGCTCCGGCACGACCGGCGGAGGGTTCACCGGAGCTACACGCCGCTCTCTTTCGTAGGTGAAGATATTGCGGCCGGAACCCTGGTAATCGGTCTCGCGAATGCGGGTGATGCGCTCGATTTGCAGGGTCGGGTCTTTCACGTTGATGGGTGTGAAGGTTTGGCTGGCCTCGACGGCGATCAACGGATTGGGTTTCCCATAGCCGCGAAGGAAGACCAGCGCAGCCACCACGAGTAGCGCGATCAGCACGTAGGCTTTGACTCGTGTTGTCATGCGCGCCTTAAGCGAAAATAGGTCTTCAGTTGCAAATTTAATTTCAGTTCACCGCTTTGCGCTGATGTCAGCGACAAGCCTTCCATCAGGTAGAATCGCTCCGACTTTTCCAATCCATTGATAAAGGCCACCAAGTCTTCATAGTTTCCTTCGACGGCGGCATTGATGTCCACCTCAATTACGTTGCGCTTGTCCAGTTCCTTCGGTTTGTAGGTTATGTTGCGCGCCTGTAAGCCGGCGTCGGCGGCAATTTTCGACAAGTCCGCCAGCAAAGCCGAAGACCCAACCTCTTCGCTGAGGAACTGCTCCTCGAAGAAGCGGTCGCAGTCCTTTTCCACTTCACCGAGCCGGGTACGGATTTCCGAGGCACGCTGGATATCGCTGCTCCACAGATCATGCTGCTTCCGCAGGCGCTCCAGCTGCGCTTTCTCGTTCCCCGGCGTGGCGCCGATCACCTGCCAGTCAAACAACAAGAGGGCAGCGTTGAGCGCAAACAGCGCCACCACTGCTATGCGGATACGATTCTTCCATACGGCGAAGTTGCGCATCTAGTTGACCCCGCCTGACCGCGTGCGCGCCTCGTCGGGCGAGGCTGCGCTACCCGGCAGCACGGATTTGTACCAGGCCACAATCTCGAGCACCAGCGTGTCCCCCTCGGTTTTCGGGCGCGTCTCGGAAACCGGTTGCACACGCGAAAACTCCGGCGAGTCCTCCAATTGGCGCAAGAATCTGACCTTGTTCTCATCGCTGGTGGCGCCAACGGTCAGGTTCACCTGCACGCTGCCGTTTTCCATCCGCGGGGAGATACTCATCACGCGCACGCCGCGCGGCAACCGGCCTTCCAGGTCCATGAAGATTTTCGTCCACGGGAAGCTGCGCTGCTGGATCAGTTCATTCAAGAAGTCTGCGCGATCGCGAATCCTGCGCGCTTCCGGCGTATTGAAGAAGTCCTCCAATTGGCGGCGTTGATCGCGAAAAGCCGCCAATTCGCCCTGGAGGCGCACCGTCTCGATGCGAACCTCACTGTTTTCGCGCCAACTGCCGTAGGTGCGAACGGACAGCACGGCGAGCAGGGCCAGCGCCAGCAGCCCGGCCGCGACTGCGCCCAGCAGGAAGCGCCGGTGATTCTCCAGCGGCGCTGTGGCGAGATTGAGTCTTACTTTCATTTCCCTGCTATCCGCGGTTCTTCGTCCAACCGACTAACGCATCCAGATGGCGATCCACCGTCGCGCGCGCTACGCCGGAAAGCGGCTCGCCCAGCACAGCCGACGGGGTGAGCCGCGTGGTTCGCACGCCCAATTCCGATTCTACGGCGCGGCGGTAGTCTTCGAAGCGATCGGCGAATCCGGCCAGGCAAACCGATTCCACATTGCCATGCCAGGTATCCTGATAATAGGCCACCGCCGGATACACCTCGTCGAGCAGCGCCTGCGGCGTAAGCGCATCGACCCCCGTGGCCATTTCCGTGCAGCGATAAACGCACAGCGAAGGCCCGCGCGCGATGAGCGTGGTAAGCGTTCGCCCAGTGATCCGCGCCACCAGCGTGGGCTGCTCGCCCTCGAAGTAAGGCAGCGTAGCCAGCGTGGAACTTAGGACCACACCGGCCTTCGCGCCCGCAGCCTCCACCGCCTCTTCGTATTGCCGCACCACACGCTGACGCGCCACGGCCGCAAGAACTTCGACGCCCGCTGCATTGGCCTGCGGGCCTGGCTGCGTCAGGTAGGAAACCACGGTGTCTTCCACGTCAAAGGGCACGCTTTTCTTCAGCCGCCAGCGCAGCAGCGGGATGGCTTCTTCGCTGCGCCGAGGCAGCGTATCGAAGTGCAGCAAGAACACACGCACCACCTGATCGGGGATCAGCAGGGCCACGTCCGGCACGCGGCTATGGACGCGTTCGAGCACGCGGCGCACGGCGTCGGCCACGGCGCGGGCATCGGTGAGGTTGAGTTCCACCGGAGACGGCGCCACCGTGCCGGCGGCTAACGGCTCCACCGCGTGCTGCGGCCAGCGAATCGCCGCCACATGCGCCTCGGAGATTTCCACGGCCACTGCGGGGTGCGGAACGGCATCGAGCCAGTCGCGCAAGCGGCGCGGCAAAGGCAGACTTGCCGTAACGTTGGATGCCAGGCTACCCAATGAAGGTCACCTTATTGATTTCGCGCAGCGTGGTGATGCCGTCGCGCACCTTTTGCAGCCCCGATTCGCGCAGGAAGGTCATCCCTTCCTCGCGCGCCAGCTTCTTGATTTCCGACGTAGGACGCCGGTCGATGATCATCTCGCGAATGCGGTCGCTCAGGTCCAACACCTCGTTGATGGCCGTGCGGCCGCGGAACCCTGTCCCGGAGCACTCCAGGCAGCCCGGGCCTTCATACACCGGCACCGTTTTCCAGATGTTCGCATCCAGCGCCGATTCTTCCATCATCGCCGGAGCCAGTTCCGAGGGCCTCTTGCAACTCTCGCAGATCACACGCACCAGCCGCTGCGCCAAAATGCAGTTTAGCGCGGAAACGAAGTTATACGGTTCGACGCCCATGTTGATGAAGCGGCCAATCACGTCGGTGACGTTGTTGGCGTGCACGGTGGTAAACACCAGGTG
>JBOGNS010000488.1:0-3574 GCA_050747305.1 Candidatus Acidiferrales bacterium
AAAGCGGGATTGCGGCGCAGCGAGCGCGCGGCGAGGCGCACACCCTGCCAGAACGTTTCGAGCCACACTGAGCTGCGCATGGCGCGTACCTCCTCTTTGATTTGCTGCACGCCGCCCAGCTCGACGAGCGCGCGGCGCCGTGCTTCGCCGGCGCTGAAGCCTTCGCGGCGCAATTCCTCGATGCGGCGTTCCACGTGGAATTGCAGTTCGGCGTCGAGGCCGCCCGCGCGATGCAGGCCGAGTGCGGCGAGGATGCGATGCCAAAGTTCCATTCGTCCTACTCACGGCCGGTCACAGCGGGCGGCGTAAAGCCGCCCCTACGACGCGCTCAAATCAATGGACAGGCAAGAGTGCCTGTCCTACTCGTGCCTCAGGGCTTCGGACGGATTCACGCGGGCGGCGCGCCGCGCGGGCAAATAACAAGCTGCGATGGCCACTGAGGCGAGCAGGGCGCTGGCAGCAACATATGCGTTCAGATCTCTCGGACTGACTTCGTATAGCAGGTTCGACAGAAGCCACGTCAGGCTGAGAGAACCGACTAGTCCCGCCAAGACGCCAGCAAACGTGAGACGCATACCCATCCCGAGCACGAGACGCAGCACATCTCCGTGTTGCGCGCCGAGCGCCATGCGGATGGCGAATTCGCTTGTGCGCTGCACAACGCTGTAAGTGGCCACTCCGTGGACGCCGATGACAGCGAGGACAAGCGCAAGACCGCCGAAGGCCCCTAACAGCGCGAGGATGAAGCGGCGTTGCGCCAGCGACACGGAGAGCAACTCTTTCATGGAGAAGGCCGCATATACGGGGACACTCTTGTCCAGGGCCCAGATTTCACGCTCGACGGCGCGCGCGATGCTGGCGGCGTGCCGCCGCGACCGCACGACCAGTGTGGGGAAGCTGAAGGGTTCGTGAGTATACAGCAGATAGGCTTGCGGCGTGGGCGCCGTATCCAAACCGTATTGGCGGACGTCGCTCACCACGCCGACAATCGTGGCCCACGGGTCCTTTTCGCTGCGTCCTCCCAACTGAATTGCTTTCCTGCCGACGGGGTCCTCGCCCGGAAACATTTGCCGTGCAGCTGCTTCACTGATGACAGCCACGCGCGGAGCCGTGGGAGCCTCGTCGGCCGCGCTAAAAGCTCGCCCGCGCTTCACGGGGATGCCCATCGCGGCGAAATAGTCGGGGGAAACGTAGTAGCTGTCCACGCTCGGGGCCTCGGCCGCAGAAGGCAGCACTTGGTCCTTCACATGGAAGCCACGACGGTCGTAACTGCCGCCCAGGGGTAGGGTGCTGACGATGGCGGCAGCCTCCACTTCAGGAAGCGAACGAATCCGCGCCACCGCTGCTTGTTCGAAGCGAACGACTGGGTCGTTCTCCGCATATTTCGGACCGGCAAGCCCGAACGCGACGGTATGGAGGTTTTGCGTTGCGAATCCCGGATCCACGCGCAGCACTTGCACGAAGCTTCGCAAGAGCAGGCCGGTGGCGACAGTCAGCACAAAAGCGAGCGCAACTTCGCTGACCACCAGCAGGCTTCGCAAACGCCGCTCCGGCGCTCCGGCGCTGCCGCGGCCCTCCTGAAGGGCCTCGCGTTGATTCATGCGCGCAGCCCGCAACGCGGGCGCAAGGCCGATCATGAAGCCCGTTAGCAGGCTGACCGCAAAGGTGAACGCAAGAATCGTAAGATCCGGCCGCATCTCGTCGAGCCGCGGGATTTCCTGCGGGGCCGCCCGAACCAGCACGTCAACTCCCCATACGGCCAGCAACAATCCCGCAAGGCCGCCCAGCAGGCCCAGCAACGCGCTCTCGGTCAGCAACTGGCGGATGATGCGTGCTCTGCCGGCGCCTAGCGCGATCCGCAGAGCCACTTCGCGACGCCGGCCGGTGTTGCGGGCCAGAACCAAATTCGCAATGTTTGTGCAGCCAATCAGGAGGACTAAACCCGTGGCTCCAAGAAGCAGCAACAGTAGGCGGCGAACGTCACCGGCAACGCGCTCGTGCAGCGGAAGCAATAGCACCCCTTCGTCCTGCGGCAAATCCTGAGGGAATTCCCGCGCTACCTGCGAGGCAATCACGCTCATCTCCCGCCGAGCCTGAGCAAGGGTAACGCCCGGCTTGAGGCGTGCCACGCTTTTCAAGTGCCAGCAACTCCGGCACGCAAATGGATCTGACGCGGCGTAGCCCAGCGGCGCCCACACCTCCGGCGGGCGCGGCCCTCCTCGAAACAACAGCGGGCGAAAATCTTCGGGAAGAATGCCGATAACTTCATACGGTCGCTCGTTCAGATGAACAACCCGGCCAATGACGCCGGGATCGCCTCCGAATTGCCGTTTCCAGAATGCGTGGCTGAGCAGCAGCACGCGCCAGCGCTCCGTTTGATCTTCGTCCACAAGAAAATCTCGTCCGGCTGCAGGGCGCACCCCGAGTGTGGAGAAAAAGTTGTGCGACACGCGCATGCCGCTGAGCACCTGTGGGCTGCCACCGCCGGTTAGCGTGGGCCCCCATCCACGATACAGTCCAACGGACTCAAAGGAGCGGCTACGCGCGATCCATTCCTGGGTTTCACCATAGGACACGTTCGTCGGGTTGATCGTGTCACGACTCGTGGCCGCGAGACTGACCAGACGGTTCGCGTCGGCGTATGGCAAGGAAGACAGCAAAACGAACTTTACAACGGTAAAGATGGCCGTATTCGCGCCAATGCCCAGCGCCAGCGTGAGAATCGCGACGGTGGCGAAGCCGGGGTTTTTGTGCAGTTGGCGGGCGCCATAACGCAGGTCCTGCCACAGCGTTTCCAGCCAGATTCCGGTACGCATCGCGCGTACCTCCTCTTTGATTTGCTGCAGGCCGCCCAGCTCCACCAGCGCGCGGCGGCGTGCTTCGGCGGCGCTGAACCCTTCGCGGCGCAACTCCTCGCTACGACGTTCCATGTGGAAGCGCAACTCCGCATCCAGTTCGCGGTCGGCGCGCGAGCGGCGGAAAAAGCGTGTGACTCTCCTCCAAATCGTCATGTGTGCTGGCTTCGGTCTCGCGTCTCGCCACTCATCAAGCAGCACGGGCGTCTGTCTTTATGCTAGCCACTCGTCACTTGTTACTCGCCACTGCCTTCAAGCGGTTTGCAGGATGCGCGCGATGGCTGCGGCCAGGCGCTCCCAATTTTGCGTTTCCGCCGAGAGCCGCTTGCGCCCGCTCTTGGTCAGCCGGTAGTAGCGGGCGCGGCGGTTGTTGTCTGACGCGCCCCACTCCGCCTCGATCAAGCCTTCTTTTTCCAGGCGGTGCAGCGCCGGATAAAGCGAGCCTTGGTTGACGCGGAACACTTCGCGCGAAATCTGCTGGATGCGCTGCGAGACGCCGTAACCGTGCATCGGCTCCAGCGCCAGCGTCTTCAGGATCAGCATGTCCAGCGTGCCCTGCAGCAAATCGGCCTTGTAATCGCTCATGGCGTCTCCTGTAGATAGACGACACGAAGCGTAATAGGTCACCTGTAGATTGTCAACAGGAAAGCGATCGTGGCGAGGGCCGTGTAGCGGCGACCTTCAGGTCGCCATTCTGGCATGACACGTCCGGTTTGCGG
>JBOGNS010000489.1:0-8499 GCA_050747305.1 Candidatus Acidiferrales bacterium
CCCCACCACCAGCACGCGCCTACCGTCGAGTTCCATTGCCGGTTTCATGCCGGGAACGATTTCGTTCCGTAAGTTTGTCAAAACGAAATTCGAAATTCGAAACTCGAAATTCGCCCGACATGGTGTCGAGGCAAATTTCGAACTCCGAGTTCTAAATTTCGCTTCACAGCAGCTCCATCCTTCCTATCGTCGTTCCTGAAGTTCTGAGTTCTGAGTTCTGAGTTCTGAGTTTTTCACCTCAACTTCAAGGTACTCAGCGCAAACAGCGCAAACACCAGGGCCGCAATCCAAAACCGCACGATAATCTTCGACTCGCTCCACCCCACCAATTCAAAGTGGTGATGGATCGGCGCCATCTTGAAAATCCGCCGCCCCGTGAGCCGGAACGACGCCACCTGCAAAATCACCGACAGCGCCTCGATCACAAACACCCCGCCCACAAAAATCAGCAGAATTTCCTGCTTGATGATCACCGCCACCGTTCCCAGCGCTCCGCCCAGCGCCAGCGACCCCACATCGCCCATGAACAAATCCGCCGGATGCGCGTTGTACCAAAGAAAACCCAGCGCTGCGCCCACCGCCGCGCCGCAAAAAATTGTCAGTTCGCCTACCGCCGGGATGTGATGGATGTCGAGATAGTCCGCGAACTGCGCGTGGCTCGTCACGTACGTCAACACCGTCAGCGCTCCCGCCGCCACCACTGTGCAGCCAATCGCCAGCCCGTCCAGCCCATCGGTCAAGTTCACCGCGTTCGACGCGCCCACAATCACCAGCACCAGAAAAATCAGGAACGGCAAGTACGCCAGCGGCATCAGCCAGGGCGTCCCCAGCAGCGGCGTAATCACCAAGTCCGGCCGCAAATTCTTGAAGAACGGCATGATCAACTCAGTCGAGTAAAGCCCCCGCACCGTCAGCAGCAGCAACACGATGCCCACCGCGAAGCTCGTAAGAATCTGAAAAAACATCTTGCCGCGCCCGGAGAGCCCCATGTTCTGCCGCCGCACCACTTTGCTGTAATCGTCGGCGAACCCGATCGCTGCGAACGACACCGTGGCCCCCAGCGCCAGCCACACATAGACATTGCGCAAGTCCGCCCACAGCAGCGTGGGAATCACAATCCCCAGCACAATCAGGATCCCGCCCATGGTCGGCGTTCCCGCTTTCGCCTGATGCGCCTTGGGCCCTTCTTCGCGGATGAATTGCCCCACTTGCATCTCGCGCAGCCGCCGCACCAGCCACGGCCCCAGCGCCAGGCACAGGAACAGCGCCGTCAGGCTCGCGAACGCCGTCCGCACCGTGATGTAACGGAACACGTTCAGCGGGCTGAAGTATTGCTGCAACACCTGGTAGAAAATGTAGTAGAGCATCCCTAGTTTTCCCGCTCAGCCCAGCGCAAAACTTGCCAGGCGCCCGATTCCCCCTGCGATCTCCTCTGTGTCATCGTTGCTTCTTTTTCCAATCCTTCATTCCTTCATTTCCAAAATCCTTCATTTTCAGTCAGCCTTGCTGCACGGCTTGCGAAGTCTCTCTATACCGGACGCGCAGCGCTTCGACAATTCGCTCCATCTTTACCCCGCGCGACCCTTTCACCAGCACGAAATCGCCTTTCTCCACAAACGCCGCCAGAAACTCCGCCGCGCGCTCCGCATCTTCAAAGAACCGCGCATGCGCCGCATCATGTCCCGCCGCCACCGCGCCTTCCACCAACTCCGCCGCGTCGCCCTGCACTCCGATGATCCAATCCACGCGCCGCGCCGCGTTCCGTCCCGCCTCGCGATGCAACTCCGCCGACGTCGCGCCCAGCTCGCGCATCTCCCCGGCAACCAGCACCCGGCGCCGGCAATCACTCGCGCCCGCAAGCAAATCCACCGTCGCCGCCAGCGCCACCGGGTTCGAGTTGTAACAGTCGTTCAGCACCGTAATCCCCGGCTCCAGCCGCAAGACTTCCCCGCGCATCTCCGCTGCCCGCACCGCCGCCAGTCCGCGCCGCACCTCCTCTGCCGTCAAGCCCCAAACGCTGGCGGCCGCAATCGCGGCCAGCGCGTTGCGAATGTTGTGCGTGCCCGGCAACGATAGCTCCAGCCGCGCGCGCCACGCCGGCGTCACGCAATCAAATGCCGTCCCGTATGCCCCGCGCACCACTACATTCTCCGCGCGAACGTCCGCCGGCCCTTCCACACCGAACCGCAGCACCCGCCCGCGAAAGCCGTCCGCAAATTTCACTACCCGCGCGTCGTCGGCATTGAGCACCGCCACCCGCTCCGCGCCCGCCAACCCTTCAATCAACTCGCGCTTGGCCAGCGCGATCTCATCCACCGACGCAAAAAATTCCAAGTGCACCGGCGCCACATTCGTCACCACGCCCACTTCCGGCTCGGCAATTTTCACCAGGCGCGTCAATTCCCCGCGCCGCGACATCCCCAGCTCCAGCACCGCCGCTTCGTGCTCCGGCTCCAGCCGCGTCAGCGAAAGCGGCAGCCCGAAATCGTTATTCAGGTTCCCTTCCGACTTCAGCACGCGTAACCGCGCGCCGAGAAGCTGCGCCAGAATTTCTTTCGTCGTGGTCTTTCCGGTCGACCCGGTGACCGCCGCAATCCGTTTCCCCCACCGTCGCCGCACGGCTCGCGCCAATTCCTGGAGCGCATCCAGGGGCCGCTCCACCACGATGAGTTTCTGTCGCACGCCTGCCGGGTACTCCGCGGCACGCTCCCGGGCGACCACCGCGGCCACGGCGCCTGCCTCCAGCGCCACACCCACAAAAGCGTGTCCGTCGTGACGCGGCCCGTGTATCGCCACAAACAGCTCTCCGGCTCGTACCGTGCGAGAATCAATCGACACACCGGCCACCCGGGCCATGGGGTCAACCCCCGCGGCAGCCGCAACACCCAGTGCGCCAGCCACCTCTCCCACTTTCCACTGCATCCGTTTTGTACCGCCGGCATCCTGCCGGCGCCTTTGCCTTTTCCTACCGCCGGCGTCTCGTGGGCGCCTTTCCCTGCTTCCAGTAGCCCAGCCGCTCCGGGCTGCGCGCTTTCACCCGTTTGCGCCATCCGCAGCACTGGCTCTCTCGCCGGCGCCCCTACCGCTGCTTTCACCCTCAAGCCTTTGCGCAGGGCCTTACCCCCAACTCGCACTCTCTCGCACTTTCCACTACATTCCTTCCACTACACCTCGTCCGCTTGCGCAATAGAACAACGCACGCCTCGTGCCAAGCTTGAAGCTGGAATGGCGCTCAGCGCGCCTCCGCCTTCCAGTTCTCCCAGTTCTGCGTTCTGCGTTCTGCGTTCTGAGTTCACTTCCCATATCCCCGCTCCCGCAGCGCCCTTCTCGCTTCCTCCGCATCACTCCACGGCAGCGTGCGCGGCCCCAAAATCTGGTATCGCTCATGACCCTTCCCCACCAGCAGCACAATGTCGCCCGGCTGCGCATCCTCGAGTGCCCGGCGAATCGCTTCCCCGCGATCCTCGATCACCACATACTCCGTGCCCGCTTTCTGCACGCCCACCAGAATGTCGTTGATGATGTTGCGCGGGTCCTCGCTGCGCGGATTGTCGGTGGTCAGATAAACGCGATGGCTGCCACGGCTCACAAATTCACCCATCAGCGGACGCCGCCCGCGGTCGCGCTCGCCCCCGCAACCGAACACACCTAGAATTCGCCCGTTCGGGTTCAGCTCCCGCGCCGTTTCAATCAGGCTCGCTGCAGACTCCCCCGTGTGCGCGTAGTCCACCACCACCAAAAACTGCTGGCCCTCATCCACGCGCTCGAAGCGCCCGGGCACATTCGCCAAATCACGAATCCCCTTTTCAATTGCCGGCGTTTCGATGCCCAAGCCCTGCGCCGCGCCGATCGCCGCCAGAATGTTGTACACATTCACTCGCCCCACCAGCGGCGACCGCACCTCAACCTTCCCGCTCGGCGTCTGCGCCGTAAACTCCAGCCCGCTGAAATCCAGCCGAAATTTCTTCGCCGTGAGCTCCGCGCCATTCTTCAGCCCATAAGTCACAGTGCGATTCGCCAAGCCAAGCAGGCCCGCCCCCTGCGCATCATCCGTATTCACCACCGCCACTTCCGGCGCGCCCTTGCCGGTGCCCTCGAACAAACGCCGCTTCGATCCGACGTAGTGCTCCATCGTTTGGTGGAAATCCAAATGGTCGCGGCCCACGTTGGTGAACACCGCCACCGCAAAGCGGCAGCCCCACACGCGGTCCAGCGCCAGCGCGTGCGAGCTCACCTCGAACGCCGCGTGCGTCCCTCCCGCATCGCGCACTTCCGCGAGAAAACTTTGCAAATCGAGCGACTCCGGCGTCGTGGTCTTCGCCTCGCGCGTGCCCGCCGGCGTGCGATACTCCACCGTGCCGAACAGCCCGCACTTCGCCCCCGACGCCCGCACCATCGAATCCACCAGATACGAAACCGTAGTTTTCCCTTTCGTGCCCGTGATCCCTACAAGCTTCAGCGCATCCGCCGGCCGCCCATAGAAATTCGCTGCTACCGTCGCCAGCGCCTTGCGCGCATCCCGCACCTGCACGTAGCACAGGCTTTCCAGCCTGTGCTCCTTAGCCTTCCCCTCGTTTTGCGCAACTGGCACCCTGGTCGCGCCCGGGCGCAACCGCAGTGCCCACTCAGCCGGCACCGGCAACTGGCTCGCAATCGCCACCGCCCCGCGCTCTACCGCATCGAACACGAACCGGTTCCCATCCTCCTTCGCGCCCGTCATCGCCACAAACAGCCCGCCCGGCCGCACCTGCCGGCTGTCATACGCCACCGCCGACACCTCCACCCCCGGCCCGCTCACCCCGAGCACATTAACCTCTCTCAGCAATTCATCCAGCTTCATCGCTCCTGCCTGACCCACCTGTGGAGTGCGGCGGCTCGCCGCCGTTCTCCCCGCGCGAAGCTTGCTTCGCGCCTCTTCACCGCCAGGCGAACTCTCCGATCTCACGCCCAGGCCGAAGTCCTCTTCATTTTTCCCCCTAGTCGCCGACCCAACTTTCCGCGCCGCCTTCGTTCCCACTTTCACCCTTTCACCCTTTCACGTTTTACTTTTTCCTTTTTACTTTTTACTTCCCTTCAGTCCCAAACCCACCAATCGGCGTTTTGAAATTGTGAGTCCTTTCGGCTTACCCCGTGCTGCCCGCCCAATTTCCCGCGCCGCTTTCGTCTCCACTTTCACCCTTTCACTCTTTTTACCCTTTCACTTTTACTTTTTCCTTTTTACTTTTTACTTTTTACTTCCCTTCAGTTCCCCGCCGACACCGACCTCGCAAACCTGACGGTCACCCGCCCTCCCCGCCGCAGCCGCTCCCCCGCCTCCGGCTTCTGTTCCACTGCAACCCCCGTGCCGATGAGCACCGGGTTCAGCCCGGCGCGCAAACATGCCTCCGTGACTGCGCGCACACTCAGTCCCGCCAACTCCGGCACCACCACGCCTTCCCCTTCCGCCAGCGCCACGGTTGGCGCGGCTTCGCCCGTTTCCCTGGGACGCGGCGCTCCCCGGCGTCCGTTTGGCTCGATCGGCGGCTCCGGCGGAAACACCGGCAGATTTCCCGCCGGCTCGATCCGCTGCACCGGCGAAAAATCGCTCACGTCCACCTCCGCATCGGCGCGCGCGCGCGCCAATTGCATCCGCACCAACGGAGGCACGTCCTGCGGCACGTTCAGATACGCGAGCACCTGCTCGGTCACGCGCTTAAACACCGGTGCGGCCACGTCGCCGCCATGGAACAATCCCACGGGCGCATCCAGCGTCACCAGCACGGTTACCGCCGGCTCGTTAATCGGAGCAAATCCGATGAACGACGCGACATGTTCGGTGAGCGAGTAGCGGCCCGTGGCGGGATCAATCTTCTGTGCAGTGCCCGTCTTGCCGCCGGCCGTGTAACCCTCCAGCCGCGCAAGATTCCCCGTACCCTCCAAAATAACACCTTCCAATAGCCGCCGCATGGTGGCCGCCGTTTCCGGACTCACCACCCGCTCCGCCTCCGGACGCGACGAGGCCGTGAACGCTTCGCCGCGACGCACGCCGCGCACCACGCGCGCCTTGTAGAGCAGCCCGCCATTGGCGATGGCGGAAAATGCCGACACCGCCTGCACCTCCGTAACGCCAACTTCCTGCCCCATCGAAATCGAGCCCACCGACACCGGTGTCCAGTTCTCCAGTCCGCGTACCAGCCCCCGCGTCTCGGCGGGCAGTTCAATCCCAGTTGGCTGGCCGAAACCAAAAGCGCGGATGTACTCGTAAAGTTTCGGCGCGCCCATGCGCAGGCCGATCTTGATCGCGCCCACGTCGCTGGAGTTCGCCATCACTTGCGATACATTCAGTATCCCGAATGGCTTGTGGTCGCGGATGCGATGGCCTGCGATGTAAATCGCGCCATCCTGGCAATCAATCCACTCGCGGGGCGTGGTCAGGTTTTCTTCGAAGGCGCCCGCCAGAGTCACAATCTTGAACGTGGACCCCGGCTCGTGCATCGTGGTCACCGCGCGGTTCAGACGCGCCTGCGGCCGGCTCTCGCCCGGCGCATTCGGATTGAACGTCGGCCAGTTGGCCAGCGCCAGAATTTCCCCGCTGTACGGATCCTGCACTACGATCGTGCCCGCCTTCGCGCGCGTCTGCCGCACCGCGCTGCGCAGTTCTTTCTCCGCGATGTACTGAATTTTTTCGTCCAGCGTCAGCACCACGCTGGCGCCCGCCCCGGCCGTCTGCTCGTCGCGGTCATACCAGCGGTGCCGCGCATCCGCCAGAATCAGCAGCCGCCCCGGTTTGCTGCGAATGATTTCGTCCAGTTGATACTCCACGCCGCCCAGGCCCGCTTCATCAATGTTCACGTAGCCGAGCACGTGCGCCGCCAGCTCTCGCTTCGGATAGAACCGCCGGTTCTCCTTCTGAAAATACACGCCGCGCAGATTCAGCGATTCAATACGTTCCACCTGTTCCGGCGGCAGCTTGCGCGCTATCCATACAAACGAGCGCGAGCTCTTCAGCTTGGCGCGAATTTCGTCCGCAGACTCGTCCAGTACTTGCGAAAGTAGCTTCGCCACCATCTCCGGATCGGAAATTTCCGACGGCACCGCAAAGCACGAATCCACGGCAATGCTCATCGCCAGTTCGCGCAGGTTGCGGTCGTAAATCGCCCCGCGCCGCGGCGTGATTTCCACGATGCGCTGCTGCTGCCGGCGCGCGCGCGCCAAATACTCGCTGTAGCTGAAGAGTTGCAGGTGCGTGAGCCGGCCCAGCACCGCAAACATCCACACCACCGCCAGCCCGGCCACCACCCATACCCGCACACGTGGAAAGCGCTCGTTCATTTCCGCTCACGTACCGCCGGCAGCTTGCCGGCGCCTTCCTGTGGAGTGCGGCGGCTTGCCGCCGTTCTCCCCGCGCGAAGCTCGCTTCGCGCTCCGTTACCAACTACGCGCCCGCAAAAAATTCAACTCGCGCACCAAAACTAAAAACGGACAGGCAATCGCCTGTCCGCTTGCCACAGGTCTCAGCCTGTGCGATTAGCGCCGGCTGCTTGCCGGCCTTGTAGGACAGTCACTCGAGCCTGCCTCCACAATCCCTCATGGCCGCGACTGCGCGCCGCCCCCGCGCGCCTCCGCCAGCACCGATCCCGGCGCCGCAGACCCGGGCATCATCCGCCCGCCCGGCGCCGTAACCGTCAATCCCAGTTGCCGCCGCGCGATCGCGTCGATGCGCCCCGGTGCGCTCAGCGCTGCTGACTCCAGCCGCAACTGCTGTCCCAACTCCAGCGCTTGCGCCTTTTCCGTTTTCAACTCCTCAAGCTGGTAGCCGAGCTGAATGCACTGGAAGTGTTGCCAGGCGTACAACAGGCCGCCGGCAGCCACCACACCGCCCAGCGCCAGCACGCGGACACACTCCCGCAACCGATTCGGCGCCGCCTGCCGCCGCAGCCGCGAATTATCAATCCGCTTAACCGTGAAAAATTCCGTCATGCTACCACCGCGCCCTTCGCGCCCCTGCCCCTGAATTCCCTGCTCCCGCCTAGTCCCGAGTCCCTAGTCCCCCGTCTCCAGTCTCCAGAACCTACATCATCACTCGGTCACCTGGGCTGTTCTTTTTCCCTTTTTCCTTTTTCCTTTTTCCTTTTTCCTTGCCTTAAACCATCGGCTCCGGCGCCACATGATTCTTCGCCGGCTTCTTCTCCGCCGCGCGCAACTTCGCGCTGCGTGCCCGCGGATTCGCGCGCACTTCACTGTGGTCCGGCTGAATCACCTTCTTCGTCAGAATTTTAATGGTGACTTCCTGCGCCAGCCGCTGGAATTCATGCTTCACCAGGCGGTCTTCCAGCGAGTGGTAACTCAGCACCACCCACCGCCCGGCGGTAGCTAATGTGGCAGGAGTCCGCCGTAGAAACTGCGTGAGTTCCTCCAACTCTCGATTCACCGCTATCCGCAGCGCCAGAAATGTTTTTGTCGCGGGATGCAGTCTCTGCCTTCCCCTTACTTTCCGGGCCCCTGCCACAACCGTTGCCA
>JBOGNS010000490.1:0-2988 GCA_050747305.1 Candidatus Acidiferrales bacterium
CCGTTCAGCACATCTTGCATCTGGCGCGTGAGCGACGGCACTTCTTCCGGCGTGGCCCCTTGCGCATAAAGAACGCGGACGAAAATCTGATCCGTGAGATAGCGCAGCATGGGGAAAGGAATCAGAGCGGATTCAGCCTTGATCTCCGATTGGCCGAAGGTGGAGACGCGCTCGCGGAACACGCCGGCCACGGTGAAGGTCAGCTCATTCATGCGCACTTCTTTGCCCACCGGATCTTCGAAAGGGAACATGCGCTGCGCCAGCTCGTCGGTGAGCAGGCAGACTTTGTTGCGCAGTTGCATGTCTTCGGCATCGAAGAAGCGGCCGCGCAGTAGCACCAGGTTGCGAATCTTCTGGAAATCTTCGGTGATGCCGACCAGATTCACGGGCCGCTCGACGCCTTCCACCACCACAATTACGTTCAGCTCGCGCGTGCCGGCCACCGCCACTGCATTCGTCTGCTGCCGCACTGCTTCCAGGTCGCCGAGGCTGATTTCGTCGGTGACCGTGGTGGTGGCCAGCGGGCCTTCGCGCACATATTTGGCGTAGACAATGTTGGCGCCCACGCCTTCGATCTGCGCCAGGATGAATTGCTTGCCGGTGAGCGCCACGGTGACCACCAGCACGATGCAGGCGCTGCCAATCACCACGCCCAGCATGGTGAGGAACGCGCGCACCTTATTGGCGCGCAAGGCGTCCACCGCCACTTGCAACGTTTCTGCGCGAACCATGGCCATACGGAACGACTATAACAAACCCGCTGAGCGAGGGGCACGCGCGGCGTAGGTGCGTTGACCTTGCTTATAACGCCGCGCTACATTGCGGCGTCATGTCCCGCTCTGCCCGCGACGCGCTCCTGTTAGTGATGCTGGCCCTCGGTGCGGTGTTGCTGCACGGTTATCACGTAGGCGTGCAAGACCAGGCCATCTACCTGCCCGCGATCAAAAAACAGCTCGAACCCGCGCTTTATCCGCATGATGCGGAGTTTTTTCTCTCGCAGACACGCTGGATGCTGTTCGATGAAGCGGTGGCCTGGGCCGCGCGCGTCACCGGTTCGCTCGAGTGGGTGCTTCTCTGCGGGCAATCGATCAGCGTGTTTCTGGTGCTGCTGGGCTGCTTGCGGCTGGCGCGTGTGTGCTTCGCGGAGGTGGAAGCGCAATGGGCCGCGGTTTGTACCGTGGCCGCGATGCTCTCGCTGCCGGCAACCGGCACGCTGATCCCGCTGGTCGATAACTATTTTCACCCGCGCGGGCTGGCCACCGCGGCGATCTTGCTGGTGTGGCCTGCTGCGCTGCTTGGCCAGCCGTGGTGGATTGCCGGCGTGGCGCTGGCGCTGCCCTTTCATCCCATGATGGCGCTGACCGGGGGATTTCATCTGCTAGTGCAATGGTGGAAGCCGCGCGGCCGGCTCGCACTTGCTTTGGCGATTCCGCTGCTGGCGCTAATGCCGCAGTTCGCTACGGAAAGCGAAGCATGGCGCGCGGTGCTGGAATCGCGACGCCATTTTTTCCTGCTGCGCTGGACGTGGTACGAGTGGGTCGGGGTGATTGTGCCGGTGGCGTTTCTCTGGTGGACGTGGCGGCGCAGTAAGAACACGATGCCGCAACGCGCGCACGTGGCGGCGCGGCTGCTGGTTGCGACCGGCGCCGGAGTCGCAGTGGCGCTACTCATCTCGATCCTTCCGGGGCTGGAACGCCTGCTGCTCGCCCAGCCGATGCGCGTGCTGCATCTGACGTACATCTTTTTCTTCCTGCTGCTCGGCGGGTGGATTGGCCAGGCATGGCTCGGGAGGCGTCCGCTGCGGTGGCTGGTGTTCTTTGCGCCGGTGTGCGCGGTCATGTTCTACGTCCAACTGCGGACGTTCGAGGGCAGCGCGCATGTTGATTGGCCCGGCGCGCAGCCGCGCAACGCCTGGGTGCGCGCCTTTACATGGGCCCGCGAAAACACGCCCTCCGATGCAAAGTTCGCGCTAGACCCGAACTACATGCAGCAGCCCGGCGAAGATTACTTCGGATTCCGCGCGTTCGCCGAACGCAGCGCGCTCGCCGACAACGTCAAAGACCGCGCGGTGGCGGCGCTGGCCCCGGACCTTGCCGCCGCCTGGCAGGAACAAACCAGCGACCTCGCGGGGTGGGAGGATTTTTCGCGGGACGACTTTCTGCGGCTGCGCCGCAAGTACGGCGTCACCTGGGCGGTGACAGAAGCGTCGGCTTCACCCAACTTGCCTTGCCCTTACTCGAATCACGCTGTGCGAGTCTGCCGCATCGAGTAACCGCAGGCATCGCGTCGCGCGAATCGCGTCCTATTGGCCGCCGACTGCCGCGGAGCGCTTTTCCGGCGCGCGCAGTCGCTCGGTGATGCGGAAAAAATCGTAGGGGTACAGGTCGTGCGAGTGGGCGTAGGTTTCGTCGGGAAGCAGCGGGAGATTCGTACTGAAGTAGCGGTTGAAGATCAGGCGAAAAGTGTTGACCGGCGTAATCGAAGGATATAACTGATCCTGTGGAACTCCGGGCAGATAGTAAGCGTTGAGGATCGCGGTCTTTTCCCGCAAGTCCTGGTCGGTGGCCCCCTTCCAATTGAATTTCAAACCCTCCTGCGGGTAACGAATGGGGATGGGCCCCTCGTCGGATTGAATTACGATAATCGGCGGCTCCGCCGAAGCGGCCAGCAACTTTTCGATGGTTTCGCGCACTTTGCCATTCACGTAGATCAACTGGTTGCGATAGTTTTCCTGCCGCGTGCGGTCGCGCATCACGTCGTCGCTCACATACGAGCCATCCGGATTGAATATGTACGGGCCGTGCGGGATCAGCAGGTGCAAAAATGTGAACGTCGGCTGGCGGTCATTCGGGATGCCCAGCAATTGGTTCAACTGGTATGGAATGCGCTCCCATTCCAGCACGCGGAAGTCGAACAGCCCAATGTGAAAGTAAGCGCCCAGCGGGTGCAGCATGCTTTGCTCGGCCAGCGCCCACACCACCTCGGGCG
>JBOGNS010000491.1:0-4010 GCA_050747305.1 Candidatus Acidiferrales bacterium
GGTATCTACCCTAGACGGTGGAAAATTTTGCTGTAGGGCATCGATTCACCGCTTGACGCACGGCCGATGAAAGTTGGATGCGAGCCGGCAGACGAAGAATCGCCGCCACGTCAGCGCGGGCGGCGGGACTTGTCGGGGCGGGGGAACTCGAACACGCCTTGCGTGTCGGAGGCGATGATGAGGCGGTCCGGCTCGACGAGGATGGCGGAGGCTTCGACGCGGATGCCGTCGCGGGTGAAGAGGCGGTAGGTTTGGCGGCGGATGCCGTCGGGGCCAAAGTGGAGAAGCTGCCCGCCGAGGGCCACCCAAAGCTCCTGCGTGGCCGGGTCGGCGGCAAGCGCGGTGACGGTGGCGGTGAAGCCGGGGTTGATCACAGCGCCGAGCGAGAAGCGCGACTGGCCGAGGCGGTCAATATTGCGGCGGGCGGATTGCGCGGAGGCGAAAAAGTCCAGCGTGGCCAGCTCGGTTTCGTAGAGCTTGTAGCCGAAGGCGTCGTACTTGCGCACGGTAGGCTCGGGCGCGTAGGCGAAGGCGTAGTAGATATGGTTGTCCGGGTCGCGTGCGAGGCGGCCGAGGTTGAGGAAGCGCTTGAGGTCGGCGGGGGCGTCAGGGTCGGCGATGTCGGCGGGCTCGCCGAATTCGCGGATGGCGCGCCAGGTGGAGGCTTCAGGCGCAGAGGCGGCCTTTGCTGCGCTGGGGGCAGGCGTTGTTGCGCGTGAGCTCGCGCCGCTCGTCGCGAGCGCACTCGCGCTACCAAGGGATACAGCGGGTCGCTCGGCGTAAACGGTGACGAGTTTTGCGCCGCGCAATGACGTGACGGCAACTTCGCCGTTCGCGAGCGCGGCGACCGAGGTGGGCGCGGCGACGCGAATCGCGCCGGCCGGCGTGCCGTCGGCGTTGAAGATTTTGACGGCGTTGGCAGCGCGGTCGGCGATGAAGACGCGGCCCTGCGCGTCCACGTCGAAGTCGTGGCCGTAGACCACGAGCGGCGGCGCGGGCGGCACAGCTTGCAAGTCAGCTACGGTGGCGCCGGCTGCGCTGGCATCCGTCGCTGCGCCAGAGCCGGATGGACCGCGGCCCGTTGCGGCGCCGCCTGCCGCAGCGGTGCCACTCGGCGCCGATGCGCCCGCCTGCGTGGACTTGGCGCGCAGTGCTGCGGGTGGCGCGGGAATTTGCGCGACGCGCGTGCCGTCGTCGCGGAAGACAAGCACGGTAGCGCCGCCCGCCTCCGCGCCCTCCGTGCGCAACGCAGGAATCAGCAGGTAGTAGAGCTTCTCTTCTGAAGGGGCCGAAGGCGCCGAGGCGGCCGATGCCTGCGGCTTTGCGCTGTCAGTTGTTGGTGCGGCCGCGCGGGCTTGGTCGGGGATCGGGGCAGACCGGGAGGTCTGCCCTACAGGAACGGTGCGCGACTTGATGGCCGCGACTCCGGCACCCACTTCCGCGAAGAGCCGCGCGCGCACATCCACTTCCGGGTCACGCTGCGCCGCGGCAGGTGAACCGAGCAACATGACGAGGCTGAGTAAAGTCAGAATCGAAAGATGACGCAGAGGCGCGAAGAACGCCGAGGAGCATAGAGAAAGCTGCCGACAAGATGGCGGTCGCGAGAGAACTCGCGCCGAATCATGTACCGCGGGCTTCCAGGCGACCTTGAAGACGCAGAGGCCAGAACTTCGCCGCCACGATGGCGGCGTTGCGACATGTAAGCGAGGGTGCATGAGCCTTCGATTATACACAGCGGAAAGATGCGTGCAGCGGCCGCGAAGGTTGGTGAGAACAAGAAGTATCTCTTATCAATTTCGAATTGGACGGTGCGGCTCGCGTGACCCTGACGTGCTGTACCGCTGGTAACAACCTGCGTTACGATACCGCGGGGCTCCGGCGCAGCAAGGAGCAGACGGTCTGGAATTGGCGCTTCCAGAGGGTTCGAATCCCTCAACCGGATCAGGTTGCCAACCTGTCGAGCCGTTCGTTCTCCACATGGGCTGCGACTACGGAGCCCCCCTTCAAGAAAGGATGAGTCATGTCGCTGACGGCGCATTTCCATGTGGTCCAACGAGAAGTGATTGTGCGGCCGACGCACCGCGGGCTGTGGTACGAGGATGGTGTGCTTACGCGGGCGCTGGAACCGGGGCGATACGTCCGCCCGCGCTATGTCAACCTGGGCTTCTGGCGGCGCAAGCGCGTGGAGGTAATGCTGGTGGACGTGCGCGAGCGCGAGCTAACGATTAAGGGGCAGGAGATTCTGACCGGGGATAAGGTGGCGATTCGCGTGAGCATCGTCGTGCAGTTTCGTGTAACGGATCCGGCACGGGCAATTCATTCTGTGGAAAGCTTCGAGGAGCGGCTCTACAGCGATGTGCAACTTGCGGCGCGGCGGTCGCTGGCCACGATGACGCTCGAGGAAATCCTAACCAACCGCAACCGGTTGAGCGACGACATTCTGCGCGATGTGAAGGAGGCGGCGATCGGGTACGGCGTCACTATTCTGCGCGCGGACGTGAAGGATCTGGTCTTCCCCGGCAACTTGCAGGAGATCATGAACCGGGTGCTGGCGGCTGAGCGCATGAGTCAAGCGCAACTGGTGGAGGCGCGCACCAAAGCGGAAGTCGGACGAATTGAAGCGCAAGCCAAGGCCGAGGGCCAGCGTCTGGAAGCGGAGGCGAAGGCAGAAGCGGCACGCATGGCTGCAAAACTGGAATCCGAGGTCCACCGCGTGAAGACGGAAACTGAAGTGGCGGCGCTACGTCAGCGTGAGGAGGCGGCGCGTGCGTATCGAACGCATCCGGCGCTGCTGCGGCTGCAAGAGTTGGAGACGCTGCGCGAATTGGGCAAGAACGGAAACGCGCGTATCTACATCGGTTTCCAGAAGCATTTCAACGGCAGCCGCGAAACGGATGAGGACTAAATTTAGTAGTGGAAGCCCAATAGGTTCCAGTGGGAGTAGAACCAGGTTAGGGCCAGCAGGGGCCACTGCCAACAGGGAGTAGTGGAGGCGGCGGGTTAGCAAACGAGAACCCAGATTACATGGGGGATCGTTTAATTCCCGACCAGTGCACGCGAACAACAAGCAACCATTGAAGCGCTCGCGGCTTCCGAAAAGCTGACCGTACACGCCAATTCAGGGAGAACACATGCGAAGGATGGCTTGCGGGTGGGTGTTCACGCTGCTTGTGACGTTTCCCATGATGGCGCAGGATGAGTTGCCGAGATGGGAAGTATTCGGCGGCTACTCCTACAACAACTTCGACGAGTTCGGCGCTGCCGTCAACCTCAACGGCTGGAATGCCTCCCTATCGTGGAACCCGAATCGCTGGCTGAGTTTCGTGGGTGACTTCAGTGGTCATTACGGCGCGGAAGGCTTCAGCCTAATCCTCCCGCCGAACCCTCCGCTGCAGTTGCGCACCGAGCGACGCCAGCACACGTTTCTCTTCGGCCCGCGCTTTTCCTATCGCGGCGACAAGCGTTTCACGCCCTTCGCGCACCTGCTGTTTGGAGTGGCGCGATTCAGTTCGGACCCCACCGCGCCATTCCCATTCGGCTTCGGCTTCGCGGCAACCGGGCTTGCTGTGTCGCTGGGCGGCGGAATAGACATCAAAGTGAGCGACCGGTTCGCCGTGCGCGCGATGCAGGCAGACCTGCAAATCCTGCGCTCCGACTTCCTTTCTCCGCATAATTTCCGGTATTCAGCCGGGATAGTGTTCCGCTGGGGCAAACGGTAGGCCTTGCCGGAGGCGAGGCGCGAGCGATGATACCGGCTTAGAAAGCCCGCGTCGCGAGACTGTCACGACTAGCTGTTCCAACCATTCTCACCTGATCGTGTTTGCGTGAAATAGGGGAGGGGCGCAGCAAGCAGCGCCCCTACGGAGCGCTCGATTAGCCGCAACAAGTTGAAACAGCACTAATAGTGGAAGCCCAATAGGTTCCAGTGGCTGTAGAACCAGGTTAGGGCGAGGAGCGCCACTGCGAAGAGCGAATAGTGGAGGCGGCGGGTTAGGCGCCACCAGCGATTT
>JBOGNS010000492.1:0-4661 GCA_050747305.1 Candidatus Acidiferrales bacterium
GCTGAGCACCGCTTCGTCCGGCTCCACCCAAATCTCACTCACGCCGGTCACGGTCACCAGTCGCGGCCCGTCATCGTCATCTTGTGCGCGAACCGCCGTGGCAGTCAGAAAAAGAGAAGCAAAAGCCAGAAGCGCAATACGTGCTCGCATCGGGAAAACCTCCTTGGAAGAAAATCAGAAGCCTTGCTCGATTAGTTTCTCCACTGTGAGTTTGGATGCGGGGGCCTCGCCGCGCGCTGCCATCAGTCGCTCGAGATATTTGGCGAGCACGTCGCATTCGATGTTCACCGCATCGCCGATAGTGATGTCGCGCAGGTTGGTGTGCTCGAAGGTGTAGGGGATGATGGCGGCCTCGACGATGCCGTCGCGCCAGCCGGCCACCGTGAGGCTGATGCCGTCGAGCGCAATCGAGCCTTTCATCGCCACGTAGCGCGCCAACTCCGCCGGCACGCGCACCGAGTAAACCCACGCCTTGGGATTTGCCGCCGAGCCTTCCGGCACGAGACGCGCCACGCGCCCCACGCCGTCCACGTGGCCCTGCACGAAGTGGCCTCCCAATTCCGCGCCGGCGCGCAGTGGCCGCTCGAGATTCACGCGGCGGCCGGGCTTGATCTCGCCGAACGCAGTGCGTCGCAACGTCTCGCCGGATAGGTCGGCAGAAAAAATGCCCTCGCGCATTTCCGTCACGGTGAGGCAGCAGCCGTTCACCGCGATGCTCGCGCTGACTTGCAACGTTGCCGCCAACTCCGGCGGCACGCGCACGCGGAGGCGTCCACCCTCGCCGCTGCGCTCCAGCGACTCGACTGTGCCTGCGGTCTCGATAATGCCTGTGAACATCAAAGTGGCGCGACTAGCTGCACCGAGCAATGCTGACCTGCCCGATCGGCACTGCAAAAAACGCCGGCAGGATGCCGGCGCTACGAAATGTAAGCATCGCGCAAATATCCTTCCATGACCAGGTCGGGACCGCAATGGCGCAGCATGACGCGCGCCGCACTCTTTCTCTTTCTGCCGAGCAGGCGGTCTGCATCGATCGCGAGGCCGCCGGGCATCGTCTGCATTGCTACGAAAAGCACAATTTTATCGACAACGCCGGATTGGGCCGCCGCACGCGCCAGTTTCGCACCCGGTTCGATCAGGACGCTGGTGATCTGGCGGCGCCCCAGCTCCCGCATCGCCGCCCCCAAATCTACGTGTCCTCCGCGGCTGGCTACGCGCACGACTTCCACCCCCGCCTGGCGCAGGTTGCGCGCGCGAGTCGAATCCGGATCGGCCAGCGTGAACACCAGCACGTCGCTGCGCCCCGCTGTATCGGGGCTGCGCGCCGAACGCACCAGCTTCGAGGGCAACGGCAGGCGCAAGCGCGAGTCGAGTACTACGCGCAGCAGGCGCCGGCGGCGCGGCAGCGCCGTGCGGTCGCTGAGGCGCGGGTCGTCGGCCAGGACGGTGCCGATGCCGGTGAGTAGGGCGTCGGATGCGTGACGCATGCGCTGTACTTCTGCGCGCGACTCAGGCGACGTGATCCAGGTGATGGAAGCGCCCTTGCGCGAGTGGCGCCGGGGATGATGCACAGGCTGGAAAGCCTGTGCTACCGGGGCGGCAATTTTTGCGTCGAGCGTCATCGCCGATTTCAGCGTGACAAACGGCAGGCCGGTGCGAATCCACTTGGCAAACGCCTCATTCAGCCGCTTCGCTTCGGTTGCATACAAACCCACATCCACGCGGATGCCTGCACGACGCAGGCGCGCGAAGCCGCGACCGGCCACCAGCGGGTTCGGATCGCGCATCGCCGCCACTACGCGGCGCACGCCGGCGGCGATCAGCGCATCGGTGCACGGGCCGGTGCGCCCGGTGTGGCAGCACGGCTCGAAATTGATGTAAAGCGTGGCGCCGCGCGCTTTGCGGCCCGCGCGTTCGAGCGCAACAATCTCCGCGTGCTTCCTGCCTGCATAGGTGTGGAAGCCTTCGCCCACCACGCGGCCATCCCTCACCAGCACCGCGCCCACCAGCGGATTGGGACTCGCCAGCGCCTCGCCCCTGCGCGCCAATTGCAGCGCGCGCGCCATCCACCTCTCGTGTTGGCTCTTTGAAACCACGGATGCACACGGATGAACACGGATGTACTCGCGTTCATCATGCGCCGCATTCTAACAGGGTAGGGCGATTTCGTTTTGCGTGACCAAAAGCAAAAAAGGCTAACGCAGAGGCCACAGAGACGCAGAGTGCACAGAGAAAACCGGCGATAGGCGAACGCCGCAGGGGCAGCACGGCAAAGGGTCATCCGTGTTTATCCGTGTGCATCCGTGGCTCCTGAACCTTTGCGTCTCTGCGCCTCTGTGGCTAATCGAACAATGAATTGACGAAGGTCTGCGGGTCGAAGGGGACGAGGTCGTCGATTTTCTCGCCGGTGCCGACGTAACGAATCGGCAGGCCGAGTTCGCGGGTGATGGCCACGACGATGCCGCCTTTCGCAGTGCCATCAAGCTTCGTGAGCACGATGCCGGTGACGCCCACCGTGCCGGTGAACTGTCGCGCCTGTGCCAGCCCGTTTTGCCCGGTGGTGGCGTCGAGCACCAGCAACACATCGTGCGGCGCGCCGGGCACCACCTTGGCAGCCGTCCGCTTCATTTTTTCCAGTTCGGCCATCAAGTTGGATTTGGTGTGCAGGCGGCCCGCCGTGTCTACGATCACCGCATCGGTGGCCCGCGACTTGGCCGCCGCGCACGCGTCGTATACCACCGCCGCGGGGTCCGCGCCATGCTTCTGCTTGATGATGTCGATGCCAGCGCGCTGCGCCCAAATTTCCAGTTGCTCGGTGGCGGCGGCGCGAAACGTATCGGCGGCGCACAGCAGCACGGAGCGATTCTCCTGGCGCAAGCGATGCGCCAGCTTGCCGATGGTGGTGGTCTTGCCCGCGCCATTCACGCCGACGATGAAGACCACTTGCGGCGTGGCGCCGGAGGCGCCGTTGGGCGCCAACGGCGCGGCTTGCAGAATTGCGAGCAACTGATTCTTCAGTTCGCTCTTGAGCTGGCCGGCGTCGGCCAGCGCCTTGCGGTCCACTTTTTCGCGCACCGCATCCAGCACCTGGCGCGTGGTGGCTACGCCGAGGTCCGCCGCGAGCAGCGCGGTTTCCAGCTTGGCGAGCAGCGCGGGGTCAATCTGCTTTTCGCCGGAGAGCAGTTCTTCTACGCGCGAGGCCAGTTCGGTGCGCGTCTTGCCGACGGACTCCTTCAGGCGCTCGAGCAGCGTCGGTTCGGGTTTTCCGAAGAGTGTAATCATTGTGAGAGTTCATTTTAGCAGAGGTCGGGAAAGGAAAACTCAGAACTCAGAACGCAGAACGCAGAACTCGCTGACAGCTCACAGCCGACAGTCCACAGTTCGAACTCTACAACTTTGCGCTGTGTGCTGTGGACTGTGAGCTGTCAGCTACTTCTGAGTTCTGCGTTCAGAGTTCTGAGTTGTCTTCAGACTTCGACCAGTGTGGCGCTTAGGCGGAGGCGTCCGTGGTCAATGGCGGCTTCGAAGGCGCGCACTACGTCGGGGTCGAACTTGGTGCCGCTCAACTGGCGAATGCGGTCGAGCGCGAACTGAACATCTTTCGCCGACTGGTAGGGGCGATTGGTGGTCATGGCGTCGAGCGTATCGGCGACGGCGATGATGCGCGCCATCATCGGTATCTGGTCGCGCGTGAGGCCGTAGGGATAGCCTTTGCCGTCCATGTGCTCGTGATGCAGTTCGATGCCCGGCAGCATCTCTTTGAGTTGCGCGACGGGGCGCATGATGTTGGCGCCCTTCGCCGGATGCTGCTTCATCAGCGCGAACTCTTCTTCGGTGAGCGAGCCGGGCTTCTTGAGCACGCGGTCGTCGACGCCGATTTTGCCGACGTCGTGCAGCAGCGCCGAGACGCGCAGCTTCTCGATTTCCGCGCCCTCCAGCCCCAGCTCTTCGGCGATGATGATCGAGTATTTCGCCACCCGGCCGGAGTGGCCGCGCGTGTAAGGATCCTTCTCGTCAATCGCGGCGGCCAGCATGCGGATGGAGCCGATGAACAGCTCGCGATTTTCTTCCGCGGCCTGCTTGAGCTGTTCGATGTACGTCTCGATATTGCCGGCCATCAAGTTGAACGTGCTGGCGAGCTGGCTGATTTCCGCCGCGCCCTGCACCGGCGCGCGCTTGCCGAATTCGCCGCGGCTGATGGCCAGGGTGGAATCGGCCAGCGCGCTGATGGGCTGGGTGATGCCCACCGCGGAAATCCAGCCGATCACCAGCGCTCCCAGCAGCACGATCAGCATCACCGTCTGCGCCTGCGCTTGCAGCTCATTGATGCCCGCCACCGCGCGCATCACGCTCAGCCGGCGATGCGCGATCACCGCCCAATTCATGTCCGGCACCGGCGTGAAGGTGCCGATCATTTCGATGGCCTCGCCGTTTTCTTGAATTTCGAAGGGCCGCGTTTCCGTGGTGCGAACGTCCTTGGGCGACGCTTTATATTCCGCCACCACGCGCACGGAGGAGCTTACGTCGGCGCCGGGGACAAACTTGCGCGTGTCCGAATGGGCCACGATGCGCCCCGTGCGGTCCACCACGTACACGTCGCGCTGCCCGCGCGTGCTGGTTTCTCGCAAGCGGTCGAGCACCGATTCGAGCGAAATCAGCGC
>JBOGNS010000493.1:0-2774 GCA_050747305.1 Candidatus Acidiferrales bacterium
GCCACGGACCTCGGGGCTCTGGGGATCATCGTGCCTATGGTCGACACGATCGAGAAAGCCCAGGCCGCGGTGAAATACTCAAAGTACCCGCCCATCGGACGGCGCAGCCAAGGTGGCGGGCAGCACAGCAGAATCTGGGGCCGCGATTACCGGCAGACGTCCAACGACAACATGATGGTGGTCATCATGATTGAGAATCCCGAGGGCGTCGCAATCGCGGATAAGATCGCCGCACTTCTCGGAGTCGATGTGGTTTTCGCGGCTAGCACCGACCTGGGAAGCTTTTCTGGATTTCCCCCCACCGGGCCCGACCGCAAGGGCAACCCGCAGTATGAGGCGCTCATCACCAGAATCCACGACGCGGTCTTAAAAGCCGGCAAGTCGCTCGGTGGCCCACTGAACTGGAAGGATCGCCACGGATTCACCTTCTTCCAGGGACCTGGGTTGGGGGCGCTTGTGACTGCCGGCGCGCCGGTTGTGTTAGGGCGTGCGCCTGCTCCAGGGGGCCGGAGACCGGGCGCCCCGATCGAATAGTTGCGCGTTCGCTGTACGGGATGGGGCCTCCTTCACCCCATCACGAGTACGTCGCCGCCATTGCTGTTGGGAACCGTTGCGTAGCGCTGCCGGTAGGGCTTGACAACCGCGTTACGACGGGTCCATAGTATACCTAGAGTTCTATTATAGACATCTGGGTATCAACATGGCCAAGGCGCGCAACGAAGCCCTCCAGGGGGCGCTCGATCTCCTCATCCTCAAGACTCTCGACCGCCGCGGGCCACTCCACGGTTACGCCATCGCCACGCAGATCGAACAGGTCTCCGCAGACGCCCTGCGTGTCGAAGAAGGTTCGCTCTATCCCGCGGTGCACCGGATGGAAAAGGCAGGCTGGATCAGCGCCGAATGGAAGATGTCCGGGAACAAGCGTCGCGCCCGGTTCTACGCGCTGACCAAAGCCGGGCGAAAACAGCTTGAACGGGAAGAAGAGAAGTGGCGCCACCTGACCTCCGCGGTGGGGCGGGTGCTGCGCTACGTCTGATCACTCTTGAGAGAGGATGGACCGCATGATACGCAAGCTGTGGGACACGTTGCGCGGCAGGCGACTGTACCAGGACATCGCCGAAGAGCTGCAATTCCATCTGGACCAGCGTGTGGACGAGCTCGTTGCGGCGGGAAAGACGCCGGAGGAGGCGCGGCGGCAAGTCCACCTGCGGTTTGGCAACAAGCTGCGGATCGAGGAGCGGACCGCTTCCGCCGATACACTGGAATGGCTTGAGGGCGTTCTGCGGGACTTCACCTACGGACTGCGCTCGCTCAGCCGCACTCCCGCGCTCAGTTGGGTTGCAATGCTGTCCCTTGCCCTGGCCATCGGCGCGAATCTCGGAATCTTCCGGGTGTTCGACGCGCTCCTGCTCAGAACTCTGCCGGTCGATGAGCCTCGCACGCTGCTGCAAGTGCTCCCTTACGATTCGCGCCTGCCCGGAAAGGCCACCGAGTTCTGGTCTTACCCGGCGTTCCGGAGCATGCGTGATCAGAGCCGTGACACGGTGGAACTGTTCGCTGCCAGCGGATCGCTTCGGACCTGGGTGCGGTGGGGTGAGACGGACGCAACGGAGGAGAGGGCTGAGCGGCAATACGTTTCCGGCGGCTATTTCACAATCCTCCGAATCGATGCCGTCATCGGCAGGCCGCTTGCCGCCACCGGCGACGTCGCCTTTGGCGCGCATCCCGTGGCAGTGCTCAGCCATGGGTACTGGCAGCGCAGATTCGGCGCCGCGGCCGACGTTCTTGGCCGGAAGTTCCAGATGGATGGCCACCAGTTCGAAGTGATTGGCGTGACGCGAGAGGAGTTCTTCGGTGTCGAGGTGGGCAAGGCCCCGGACATCTGGCTCCCTACGGCGATGCAGGACAGGCGTCTTGCGACGTCATGGACGTCGGGTTGGCTGAAAATCTACGGACGCCGGCGGCCTGGAGTGTCGATGGAGCGGGCCAGCGCTGCGCTTCAGGTCGTCCATGGCCGTATCGCAGAGGAAGGAGCGCGCGGGCGAAGACCGGACATGGCAGCGCCATCTTCCGCGAAAGCGGTACAGCCCAGGATCAGCCTGGTCGTGGCGGACAAGGGAAGCTCCTCGCTGCGTGCCCAATATCAGCTCCCGATGCGCATAGTGATGTCGGTGGTAGCGCTGGTACTGTTGATCGCGTGCGCCAACGTGGCAAACCTGCTGCTCGCCCGCGCCAACTCGCGACAAGGCGAGCTCGCTGTGCGCATGGGGATCGGCGCAGGCCGCGGCCGTCTCGTGCGCCAGTTGCTGATCGAGAGCCTGACGCTGGCTGCGGCGGCGTCGGCGCTCGGGCTGGTATTGGCTGCCTGGGCCACACCGCTGCTCCTGCGGCTCCTCCAGACCGAAACTGACTCCGTCGTGGTCAACCTCAGCCTGGACTGGCGGCAACTCGGCGCCGCCGCGCTGCTGTGCGCCGTCACAACACTTCTGTTCGGCCTGTGGCCGGCCGTGCGCGCCTCTCGCATCCACATCGATCAGGTGTTGAAGGGCAGTCGCGCGGCCGGCCCGGCCATCCGAGGCATCCTCACGGGTCGCGCGATGGTGAGCGGTCAAGTCGCGCTCTCGCTTGCTCTCCTGCTCACCGCTGCGCTGTTCCTGACGACGCTGCGAAACCTGGCTACAGTGCATACCGGCTTTGACCAATCAAACATCCTGATCGCGCAACTCAGCGATCCGGGACCATCGAAGCAGGAACAAAGCCGAGCGCTATGGAAT
>JBOGNS010000494.1:0-3927 GCA_050747305.1 Candidatus Acidiferrales bacterium
CTGCGCATGGAGTTCACCGTCGAGGCCGTGCGCCACACCGTCGCCGCCACCGTGCACGATTTGCCGTTCTTCAACCCGAAGCGCAAAACCGCCACGCCCGTCGAATGAAGAAAAACTGCAACGCAGAGAAACACAGAGGCGCAGAGCCACACAGAGCCTGATCTCTGTGGCTCTCTGTTACTCTGTGTGCCTCTGCGTTCCGTTTTTGGAGGCCGGCTCATGAAAATGTATTTGCTGCGACACTCCGCACTTCTCGTTTTGTGTCTTGCAGGCGCGCAACTCGCATACGCTCAGGCGCCGCCATCAAAGCCTCGCGCGCGGGATTTGGGCGTGCCGTTCGAAGGCACGCCGGGCGCGCTGAACGCCATCACCGATGTGGCGGGCGTCGAGGTCGGTCACAGCACGATCATCCGCGGCGAAGGCAAGCTGGAAGTAGGCAAGGGACCGGTGCGCACCGGCGTCACTGCCGTGCTGCCGCGCGGCAAGGATAATCCTGATCTCGTCTTCGCCGGCTGGTTCTCGCTCAACGGCAACGGTGAAATGACCGGCACCACCTGGGTGGACGACTCCGGCTTCCTCGAAGGCCCGGTGATGATCACCAACACCTCCAGCGTGGGCGTGGTGCGCGACGCCGTAGTCGCGTGGCAGGTGAAGCGCAAATGGAACCCGCAGCCGTGGACGCTGCCCGTGGTCGCCGAAACCTGGGATGGCTGGCTCAACGACGCCAGCGGCTTTCACGTCAAGCCCGAGCACGCCTTCGAAGCGCTGGACTCCGCGCGCGGCGGCCCCGTGACCGAAGGCAGCGTGGGCGGCGGCACCGGAATGATCTGCAACGAATTCAAAGGCGGCATCGGCACCGCGTCGCGCAAGCTCACCGCGCAACAGGGCGGCTACACCGTCGGCGTGCTGGTGCAGTGCAATTACGGCTTGCGACGCCATCTGCGCATCGCCGGCGCGCCGGTTGGTCGCGAGATTCCCGAGAGCGCCGCGTACGCCGGCTTCAACGGCTCGCGCGAGGAAGTCGGCTCGATCATTATTGTGGTCGCCACTGATGCGCCGCTGCTGCCGCATCAGCTCAAGCGCATCGCCCGCCGCGCCGCGCTCGGCCTGGCGCGCAACGGCTCGATTGCCAGCAACGGCTCCGGCGACATCTTCATCGCCTTCTCCACCGCCAATCCCGGCGCGGCAAAGTCCGAAGGCGCCATCGCGCTTACCATGCTGCCCAACGAGCGCATCAGCCCGCTCTTCGAAGCCACCGTACAAGCCACCGAAGAAGCCATCATCAACGCCATGGTCGCCGCAGAAACTATGACCGGCCGCGACAACCACACCGCCATCGCCCTGCCTCATGGCAAGCTCCGCGAGGCGTTGCGCAAGTACAACCGGATGGACACAACGTACCATTGACTTGAATTCTCGCACCTGGGCTATTAGAATTCTCATATGAAAACTATTGCCATCACAATAGAAGAATCGGCACTCGATCAGATTGATCGCGTAGCCCGCAAGGGGCGCAGGAAGCGAGCCAACCGGTCGGAAGTCATCCGCCGGGCGGTTCAAGAGTACATCTCACGGCTGGAGCGCGAAGCAGAAGAAGAGCGCGAGCGTGCGATCATACATCAGCATCGGCATCGCCTCCGCCGGGAGGCTCTCGCACTCGTGCGGCAACAGGCCAAGCTGTGAAGCGCGGCGAAATCTATCGAAACTGGGAGAGGCTGCCGGAGCGCGGATATAAAGCCGGATTCTACGTGGTCGTTTCGCGCGACTTCGTTGTGGGAAACGACGAGCTCGTGACAGTCGTGTGTGCCCCGATCTACAGCGTGAGACTCGGCATCCGCAGCGAGGTTCCGGTTGGCCCGGAAGACGGGCTGCCGGCTGACAGCGCCATACGCTGTGACTTTCTGACGTCGGTCCTAAAAAAGAAGCTGACAGGCTTCGTGGGAACGCTCTCGGCGGCAAAGCTCGAGCAGCTCAAACCTGCCATCCGGTACGCCTTGAGTGTTGACTGATTTATTTGGAGCGACTCGGGCAAGCCGTTGCCATCAACACACGGCTACTCCGATCCGTAACCGACCACTCTCTATGGCCTACAGGTAGCGTTCCTTGAGAATCGCAGTGTGATGCGTGACGTGGCCCGCCGCGAGGTAGGCGAGCGCGCGCACCGTGAAGGGGTTATCGCTGGCAATGCCGGCGCGCGTCCACGCCTCCGCCGGCAGATTCCGAAAGAAAGCCAGCGTTGCATGACGCACCGCGCGAAACTCCTCCACATGGCTGGCCCACGAGCGTTCGTCGGCGCGCGCCGTCGCGGCGGCCACCATCTGATCGAAGCTGGGCATGGCGCTCTCAAATCCGCGCGCAAACCAAAACGCCCGCGCAACAAACAGCCGCTCGCAGTCGTTCAGGTGGTTCAAGACTTCGCGGATGCTCCACTTCTCGGGCGCGTAGCGATAGAGCGATTTTTCTTCCGAGATCGCAGAAAGAAAAGTCAGCGTTTCTTCTAACTGCTTCTCCAGCGCGGCCACGGCGTCGTCCCCGGGCACTTTGTCGATGTAGCCAAAATAGTACGGCGCGGCTTCGTTTGGTTCGGGACGCCCGCTCACGCGCTCATTGTTTGTCGCGCGAATGGCGCCTGTGTGCTCTGACATAAACCCTCCTTGGCTCGTCTCCTCGCTTCGTCACTTCCCTCTTCTTTCAAGCATACCGGCACCGCCGCTCAAATCTTGCCCAAATCTCGCAAGCTCACCTTTCCTTGAAATCGGCCGCCAGCGCCGCGCCGTAATGGCGTCCCACATAGGCCGCGATGCGCGCAATGGCCTCGTGCAAATCGGTCCGCGACCCGCGATGGCGCCCCGTGAATACCACGAGCACGATCGCTTGCCCCTTCACCCACAAGATTCCCGCGTCGTTGGCGATGTACGGCTGGCCATCGCCGGTCTTATGCGCGATGTCCACGCCGCGCAAGTAGCGCGGGAAGCGGTCGTTCACTTGCTGCTTGCGCAGGATGGCGAGCATCTGCTCGCTCGCCGACTTCGACACCAGTTCGCCTCGCGCCAGCATTTCGAACAGCCGGCCCATCTCTCGCACGGTGCTGTGACCGAAATAGATGTCGCTCTCATACATGGCCTTGCGAAATGCTTCGCTCACCTCGGCGCGGGTGTACTTCGCGAACGGAAACTGCATGATTTCCTCCGCAGTCTCCGTGCGATAGCGCGGATCGAGAAAGCCCAGCCACACGCGGTCGTAGTCCAGGTCGGAGAATTCGATACTCGTCTGTTTCAAACCGAGGTCGGTCATGAAGCGCGTCACATCCGCGCGCCCCACGCGGTCAGCCAGCATGTCCGTAGCCGTGTTATCGCTAAGGATGATCATCAGCGTCAGCAGATCGCGGATCGTAGGGTTCAGTCCCGGTTCCAGCGTGTGCAGCACACCGGAGGGCAAGCGCGCGTCGGAGGCTTGCAGCGTCACGCGGTCCGAAAGCGACCACTTTCCGGCCTCCGCCTGGCGGTACACCTCAGCCATGATCGGGACCTTGATCACGCTGAAGGTTTCATACACGCTGTCCGCGTCTGCTGCGATCTCCTCGCCCGTGGCGAGATTTTTCATGTAGACGGCCATCTCGCCCGGAAAGCTGCTGCGCACGGCTTCGATTTCCGCGTGCAGCTTCGCCAGCGAGGCTCCCGGCGGAGTCGCTGCCGCCGGCGCGGCGCTTTGCAAAAGGTTGTTCAGCGCGTCGTTGAGCCGCGCCGTGTTTTTCTCTACGGCAGCCTGCAGCAGCGCTGCCTGCTCGCGCGCCACGTCCCACTTCCCTGCTTCCACCGCTTCGGTCAGTCCCGGCAGCTCGAGGTGCGCGTAGGTGTAGCGCGCCGCGTACAGCAGATGCTTGAACCACGGCCGCCCGGGAATGCCGTCGGAATGCAGCCAATTGCG
>JBOGNS010000495.1:0-2838 GCA_050747305.1 Candidatus Acidiferrales bacterium
GTTTTCGGGCTTGTTTCGATGTACCGCTTTTCTTCGTCTGAATGGCCAGTTGAGGTCTGCGATTGATCAAGCTGTCAATCCGCTTCCAAAGCTGACCCTGTTTCCGCGTGTAATTCTGACCCCGGCAAGTTGATGCGGAGCAGTTATCCACGGGGCGCGTGGCGCACGCCACGCACACGCGCCCGGTGGGTAACTGCGGTGCAGTTGTTCTGTTTACGCTGACTGCCTGAGTCGCGGGGCTGCACGTGTCGAGCGGCACGACAGTACAGCGACGACACGGCAGTCGCTGCAGTCGTCGCCGGCCTCCATCGCTTCTATTGCGCCTGCTGGGTCGCGCATGACGTTAGTCAGCGCGCTCCAGGCCGCTGGAGAATCGTGCCAGGTCGCTAAAACCGCGGGAATCGTGGTATCAGGCCCGACCGCGGACGCTCTAGTCACGATGCTTGAAGCGCCAAGACTCATTGCCGGTCTCGACGATGTCGCAGTGATGGGTGATGCGATCCAGCAGTGCGGTGGTCATCTTCTGATCGTGGAACACCTGCGGCCACTCGGCGAACGCGAGGTTGGTGGTGATGATTACCGGGACCTTCTCATAGAGGCGGTTAAGCAGGTGAAACAGCAGCGCCCCGCCGGCTTGGCTGAATGGGAGGTAGCCCAACTCGTCCAGGACCACGCAGTGCATGCGCGCGCATTGGCGAAGCATCGCCCCGGCGCGGTGGCTGCGCTGTTCGGCCTCCAGCCGGTTAACGAGATCGAGCACGGTGAAGAAGCGTCCGCGGCGGCCGTGCTTGATGAGCTGGCTCGCGATTGCCACCGCCAGATGGGTCTTGCCGGTGCCGGTGCCGCCGACCAGGATCAAGTTGCGTGCGGACTCCAGGGGCGCCCGGTCGTGCCATTGTCGGATCAGCGGCTCGTTAATCGGGGTGGCGGTGAACTGGAAGGTGTCCAGGCTCTTGGTCATCGGCAAGTTGGCGACCCCGAGCTGGTAGCGAATCGAGCGGAGCTTCCGCTCCTCGATCTCGCAGGCGAAGAGCTTGCCCAGGATCTGATGGAATGAGAGCTTGCGTTTGAGCCCCTCGGTGAGGGTCTCCTCGAACGAGGCGCGCATGCCGTAGAGCTTGAGCATGCCCATCAGATCGAGCAATTCGGCGGTTTGCATGGTGGGAGGTTCCTCAGCAGTTGGTTGTAGCGAGCACAATCGGCGCGCGGCTCGTTGGCAAGCGCGAGCGCCTCGGGGACGCCGATCGGGGCAGCTCGCGCGGTATCTCGCGCGCGCGCCAACAGCGTCAGCACCACGTCGGCCGACACGCTGTGGCTCGCGAGTGCCTCGCGGCAAGCCGCATCCACGGCATCCAATCCGTCTTGGACGACGGCGGCGAGAATCGCGACGAACTGTCGATCCCCGTCGAGGTGACGCTCGAGTTTGCGACGCACGCTATGGAGGGCCGCGGGCAGCGGCCAGTGCGCGAACGGCGCACCGTTTCGAAGCGCGCCGGGCTTGGTGGCGAGCGCCGGCACGTAGTGCCAGGGGTTGTAGATCGTCTGGTAGCGGTCGAAACTGCGTGCATGCTCGGCGACGAGGCGTTCGTCGTGGACGATCTCGATTCGCTCGGCATAGGTGCGCAAGCTCACGCGCCGTCCTGCGGCTTCACAGGCGACGCTGTAGCGGTTGGCATCGAAGCGAACCAGGCTCGTGCTGGAGGCGCGCGTTTCGATCTCGCGGTAGGCGGGAAACGGGCTAGGCAGCGCAAGCAGCTTCGCGCGCTCGTCCTGGTAGACCTCCCACACCGTGCGGCCACGAATCTCCGGATGCGTTCGGCGTCGGGCGAGCTCTGCGCATTGGCTCTCCAGCCAGCTGTTCAGGGCATCGATGTCGGCGAACTTCGGTCGGGGTCGAAACAGCCGCTGGCGTACCTCGTTGACTTGGTTCTCGACCTGGCCCTTCTCCCAGCCGGCCGCCGGCGTGCAGGCCGTGGGCTCCATCAGGTAGTGATTGCACAGCTGCAGGAATCGCGCGTTGAACGCGCGGTCCTTGCCGCGCAGCACCGCATCGACGCAGGTCTTCAGGTTGTCGTAGATGCCGCGCCGCGTCACCCCGCCGAAGAAGGCAAACGCCCGGTTGTGGGCATCGAACACTTGCTCCTGGGCTTCGCGCAAATAGGCCCGTACGAAGTAGTGTCGGCTATGGCAGAGCCGGAACTGCGCAACCTTCACCGTGAGCGCTTCGCCATCGAGCTCAACGGTCTCGTAGCTCCAGTCGAACTGATAGGCCTCGCCCGGGGCAAACACCAGCGGGATGAACACCTGCGCGGTGCGCCGCGCGTGCTCCTCGCGCCACAGCTTCACGAACCGGTAGACGCTGTCGTCCTTGCCCGCGTAGCCCTCGGCCAGCAACACCTCAAACAGCCGCATCGTGCGGCGGCGCTCCTTGGCCGGCAGCCGCTCGTCCTCCTCGAGCAGCTGTTCCAAGCGCGTGGCATACGGACCGAGCCGCGGTCGCGGCTGCACGGCTCGCTCGTAGCTGAGCTTGGGGTGCTCGGCGCGCAGCACCCGGCGCACCGTGTTGCGCGAGACCTTGAGCAGCCGCACGATCTCCTTGATCGGGCGCCCCTCAACGAAATACAACCGTCGAATCCTGCCTACCGTCTCCACGCACAGCACCCTATTTGCTCCCGCAAAAGCGCGGGAGACTACCGGGGTCAGATTTCGACGCGGAAACCACCCCTCAGGGGGTCAGTATTGCAAGCGGATTCACAGCCCGATCACTTCGGACGCCCGAGCGCCCGATAGAGAGTCGCCCGCGAGACACCCAAGCTGTCGGACACCGCGACTACCGAC
>JBOGNS010000496.1:0-5064 GCA_050747305.1 Candidatus Acidiferrales bacterium
CATCATCGTTGAAAACGCGCAGTGCGCCCCACTGCATATTTTTCGGATCGTAGTAGTCCGAGAATGAAAAGTGCCAGCGGGTTTGCAGCCAGCCGTGGTCGGCAAAATAGCGGTCCTTGGATGGAATCACTGTGATCATTCGCCCTCCTTCATAACGCAGGCAAAACTGGAGATACTGTTGGTAAATTTCCCTGGATAGTCGTTATAACGACTATTGGATGCAACATAGGGCGGCAACGATTCCCGCTCGCTGGACCGTCGGGAAGGAAGCTACTGTGTTGCGCCGGCGGCTGCCGGGCGCTGCTGGTTCAACTCCAGATCAATCGTAACCTGAATTTCGTCGCCCACGATGGCCGTCCCTTCGACCAGCGCGCCCCACAGCAAGCCGAAGTCGCGGCGATTGAGCCGGGTGGTGGCGGTGACGCCGCGCTTCATGCCCCGGCCCGCATTCACCGCGGCGGTCGGTCCCTCGACATCAAGCACGACCTCTTTGGTTACGCCGTGCATAGTGAGATCGCCGGTTACTTTCAGGCGATCCGCGCCGGCCGATTCCACCTCCTTCGATTTGAAAGTCATCGTGGGGTGGTTGGCGACATCGAAGAAATCGGCGCTGCGCAGGTGGTCGTCGCGCTTCTGGTTAGCGGTGTTGACGGTGGTGGCGTCGATGGTGACCTCGATCACCGAATCGGCAAGGTTCTTGTCATCAATGGTCACCGTGCCCTGGATGCCGGTGAACGAACCGCGTACCGTGGAAACCCCCATGTGCCGCACGGCAAACTGCGCGCTGCTGTGCGCGCGGTCAATCTCCCACTGGTTGGCATCCTGCGCAAAAGCAGGAACCGCCAGCATCAGCACAACCGCCAGCACCAAAACTACGCGAGTACGACGCATAAGACTTGTCTCCTTCGGATGAGTGTTTGAATCGAACCAGCGAATGCCCCTGACCCCGTTACCCCTGCGCCCTGCCGCGCGCTTCTTGCAACAGGCGATTCAGCGCCGCCAGTTTGCGTGTTCCCATGTGACGGAGCTGGCGGCGGTGCAGTTGCTGCACCGGTCCGTCGAGCTCTTTTAGGATGCGCAAAGCCGCCTGCGTGATGCGTACGGCAATCACGCGGCGGTCGCGGCGGTCGCGCGCGCGGGTAATCAGCTTACGAGCCTCCAGGCGGTCAAGCAAGCGCGTAATGTCCGGGTCGCGCGTAATCATGCGCTCGCCGATTTCCCCACAGGCCAGCCCCTCGCCGCCCGCCCCGCGCAGGATGCGCAGCACATTGTATTGCGCGCCGGTCAGCCCGGCGGAACTGAGCAGTTGCTCCACCGCGCGCGCCAGCGCATCCGCCGTGCGCAGGATATAAACGTACGCCTCCACCTCAGGGACAGCAAATCGCTTCCGCGCCTTCCGTTCCCCGCCCTGTGCTTTACCCGCCACGCCTTGCCAATATAGTCGTTATAACGACCATTGTCAAAGGTGGTTAAGGGAATTCTGGGAGCGCAGCGACCGCTTCGATCTTTTGGTATTTGCGCCGTTCCAGGAGGAAACCGCTGACCAATCCCAATCGCAGAATAGCGCACGCCCGGGATCGCTTATAGTGCCTGGGCGTCGTAGTAGCTTTGGCCGGCGCAGGCGCGACAGAGGGTGCGGCCGTCGGGGGTCGTGACTTCGCGCTTGAAGTTGATACCTTCGCCGCACTGGGCGCAGGCCACGCGCGGGCCTTTGAACCCAGGCATGTCTTCCGGCTTCACTTCGACGCGCACCCACTCGCGCGTGAATAGCTCCTCATCGGGCAGCACGCGGTAAGCCTGCTGCTGGCCCGGCTCCTTCTCCATTTCAGGAAACATTTCGCGCGCGCGCTGTTTGGAGCTTTCGCGCGCAGCGACGCGAATGGCGCGGCCGGTTTGCAGGTCGACGAACGTGGCGGCCACTTTGCCCCAGTCGTGGAATTTCAGCGCGCGCTTGCCCAGCCGGCAGTTGGCCACCAGCGCCACCGCGTCGGTCACGCAGCGGTCAATCTCCACGTGCGTGAGCAGGCGCTTGCGCTCGCGCACTGGATCCTCGATGCCCAGCTCGCGCAAGCCTAGCATGGCCAGCCGCACGCCCAGCACTTGTCCGGCGCACAGATGGCCGTGGGCAGTTTCTGCGAGCGCGAGATATTCGTCGAGAGTTTTCATCCTCGGAGAATTCTACCCCCGGATAAGGTGGAGGTGAAGGAGGTAACGGAAGCGAAGGAGGTGAAGGACGGCCTCGGCGGATGGGCTAGCGGCGCCGAAAACCGCCGGCGATGCGCTCGACCTGCGCCAAATGGTTTAAGTCGTGCCCGGCCATCATGCGCGTGAAGTGAGCCACGGATTCTTTACCGCGCTCGGCGTGCATACCGTAGCGCTCGAGCATTTCGGGCTTAAGAGTTTTGAGGAGCGCGAGATTGAATTCGCGCAGCACGCGGAAAGTCTCCAGCGAGCGCTTGGGGTCCATGCGGTCGTAGCGCGCGCATTCGGCCCACGCGTTCTGGTCGTAGGACTGAATCGGCCCGCCGCTGGCGCTGAGCATCATGCGGTAGCGCCAGCCAGCGACAATTTCTGACTCCGCCAGGTGCGCCAGTATCTCGCCGATGCACCATTTCCCCGGCGCCGGCGCGCGGCGAAGCTGCGCGCGGCTCAATCCGCGTATGAGACGCGCCAGTCTGGCGGCGGTCGAAGTTTGCACGGCAATCGGCCTCTTGCCTTCGACGTACCCCAGGATTCGCTGCGTATATTGCTGCGCGGTTTCCGTCATGGTCTCGGTGTCCTCGGTGGCCTCTGTGGCTACTTTCTTCGCGCTGCTTCCATCTGCTGCCAGACGGACTCGGGCAGATCAAGCAAATCATTGAACTCGCCGGCGCCGCGCAGCCACAGCGCGCCATCAATGACCACGCATTCGCCGTTGACATACTCGGCCTGCGGGCTGACGAGGTATACAGCCAAATTGGCAAGCTCCTCATGCCGCCCGAAGCGCTTCATCGGGTGATGGTTCTTCGCGCGCTCCTCGTACTCTTTGGTCGGCATCAGGCGGGACCACGCGCCTTCTGTCGGAAACGGCCCCGGCGCGATCGCGTTCAGCCGGATTCGGTACTTCGACCACTCCACGGCCAGCGAGCGCGTCATCGCCAGCACCCCAGCCTTGGCGCACGCCGACGGCACCACGAATCCCGATCCCGTCTCCGCATACGTGGTGAGGATATTCAGCACCGTGCCCGGCTGCTTCGCGGCAATCCAGCGGCGGCCAAGCGCCTGCGTGCAGTTGAAACTGCCGTAGAGCACGATGCTGACCACCGCGTGGAAGGCGTTGGGAGAGAGCGTCTCGGTGCGCGCGATAAAGTTGCCGGCGGCGTTGTTGACCAGAGTGTCCGGCTGCCCGAGTTGCTGCTCACAACTGTCGAGCATTTGTTCCACGGCCGCAAAGTCGCGCACATCGCACGGCGCGTACGCGGCAACATCCGGCGCCGCAACATGGCCCGCAGCAGCGGCCGCCTTGCGAATCGCATCGCACGCTTCGCGCAGCGGCTCCTCGCGCCGCCCGCAAAGAAAAATCTTCGCACCCAGCTCCGCCATGCGCAGCGCCATCGACCGCCCCAGCCCGGTACCGCCGCCGGTGACGAGCACCACCCGGCCAGTCAGCAGGTCAGCCTGAAACATCGTAGCCTCCGGAGATCAGAAAATAGAAAAGGGAAAATAGAAAATAGGGCCGCTGCACCGATCGTGTTGCTGCTCGGGACGTTTTCTCTTTTCCCTTTTCTATTTTCTAATTTCCGTTCATTTGGTCACCGCGCCGTGCCTCAAGCAGACCGTCTATTTCGCCGGCAGAATTCCGACACGGAGCGCTGACGGCATGGAGCGCGAGCGGTACACGCGCTGCGTGGTCTTCTGGAAATCGGCTTCCGTGGCTTGAAAAATATTCATGAACTTGCCGGGGTTGATGTCGAACAACGGGAACCACGTGGAGTGAATCTGAACCATGATGCGGTGCCCGCGGCGGAAAGTGTGGAAGGTGTCGGAGACTTCGAATTCCACCTTGGTGGGAGCGCCGGGAGTGAACGGCTCCGGCTTCTCCAGGCTGTTGCGGAATTTTCCACGCATCACTTCGCCACGCACCAACTGCTGATAGCCGCCCAGCGTGTTGTTTACTTCGCCTTTTTCGTCGGGGAAGCGGTCGGGATACACGTCAATCAGCTTCACGATGAAATCCTGATCGGTGCCGGTGGTGGAGATGTGCAGCGAAGGCACAATCGGCCCCGCCACCGTGACATCATCTTCCAGCACGTCGCTCACATAGACCAGCACATCCGGACGGCGCGCCGCGTGCCGCTGGTCGTCCACCAGATACCGCCGCGCCATTCCGGTGGCGATGCCGGGCGTCAGCGGCACCGGCTTCTTCGGGTCACTTACATATTCGTCGAAGGCTTCCGCGTTTTCCGCCGGCGGCTCGAAGGAGAGCTTGCTCCCCGCGTGCAGGTAGAGCGATTTCGCCTGCACTCCCTTCGGCGGCCACACATCGAAGCGGCGCCACTGATTCACGCCGGTCTCGAATACAAACGCTTCCGGCAGCGAGATGCCGCTCCACTCTTTCAAGTGCTGATTGAAGAATGCCAGCTCGATCTGCTCGCGATAGAACTCGCTGGTCTTTGTGTCGAAGCGCGCATCGCCGAGCGAGTCGCCATCGCCCCTCGCCCACCCCCCGTGCACCCACGGGCCCATCACCAAGATGTTGTTCGCGCCGGGGCTCAGCCTTTCCACTGCGCGATAGACTTCCAGCGCACCAAAAAGATTTTCCGCATCGAACCAGCCGCCCACGGTCATCACCGCCGGCTTGATATTCTTGAGGTGCGCGCGGATGTTGCGCGCTTGCCACCACGCGTCGTTGGTGTCCCGCTTCATCATTTCGTCCCAGAAGGGCATCGAGTTCGTGAAATATTTTTCGTTGGCGTTGCGCAGCGGTCCCAGCCGCATGTAAAAGTCGTAGCCGTCGTTGGTGCCGCGATCAAAGGGCTTGCAGGGCGATTCGGTGGTGGGCTGGGTGAAGACGCAGCCCGAGCC
>JBOGNS010000497.1:0-3767 GCA_050747305.1 Candidatus Acidiferrales bacterium
ACGCCCAGGGACGCCGGCGCGCTGCGCAAGGGAGAGCAGTTGTTTCATCTGGCGGACGACCCTCGGGCGAACCAGGATCTTTCCAGCCGCAAGGAAGCGCAGGCGCAGCTCGAAAACATGCGCAACCGCCTCGACGCGTGGCGCGCGTCGAAACTGAACGGACTCGCCGTCAATTATTGAGAAAGAAGGGCACGCCGGGCCATGCCGCCTCAGTATTTTTCGCCGCATCGCCCGCCGTTGGTCGCCGCTTTTCGATCCGTCTTGTTTCCCTTGTTCATTTTCGGCGCGCAGACGAATACAATGGTAGTGACGCGCCTGCTCTTCAGCCCGCCCGAAGCTAAGAGCCTGGAGGCGGCGTCCCAGCCGATGGAAGACCCCGGCGCGAGTGTGGAAAGTGCTCCGGCGCATACTCCGAATCGCGAAGTGAACCCGATGGCCACACGTCCTCGCCGACTGCGCGACCTGCTTCTGGCGGCCGCGTGGTTTGGTCTGGCAGTGGGGCTGGCGGAGGGGTTGCTCCTATACATCTTGCAGCGCGCCGGCCTGGCCACCTGGACGATGATCCGCGATGGCGTGGATGCGCGCATCCTGATTGCCTCGCCGCTGTTCGACGTCGCTTTGTTCCTGTGCTTCGGCCTGCTATGGGCGGCTGTGGCCTTGGTTTTGCGTGACCGCGACGTGCTCCCGTGGGCCGTCGGATTCTTCGCGCTAGCCGGCTTCTACGACCTTCTGGCTTGCACCGGCCGGCTGAGCAATCTGGCCTGCACGTTGCTCGCCCTGGGACTCGCGACACAAGTGGCGCTCCTCGTCCGCCGCAAGCCGGAAAATTCCTTGTTCTTCATGCGCCGCTCGCTGCCCGCCCTGGCTGCGGTGGTGGTGCTGGTGATGGCCGGGGTTGCCGGATGGCGCATGCTGCGCGGCAGCGCCCATGCCCGGGTGGCCGCCAATGGACAACCGGCGGTCCGCCTTGCTTCGCCGAATGTTCTGTTGATCGTGCTCGATGCGGTGCGCGCCGACCACCTCGGTGCTTACCGATACGCGCGCGCCACCAGCCCCAACCTCGATCGCTTTGCGCGCGAGGGCGTGGTCTTCGAGAATGCGTATTCCAGTTCATCCTGGACCATGCCTTCGCACGCTTCGCTCTTCACCAACCTCTACAATTTCGAGAACCATGTGGACCCCTGGTTGCTCGGGGCCGAGTTCCGCACCCTGGCGGAAGTGCTCGCCGCGCATCAATACGACACCGGCGGCGCCGTCGGCAATAAGCAGTGGTGTACCTATGCCAGCGGCATCGCGCAAGGCTTTCACTACAACGCCGAGTACTTCCACAACGTTCCGGACGCAATTTCCCGCACCCTGTATGGCCGCAAAGCAATGCGACCCGTGTTGCGACTGATGGGCGTGGATCACGACCCTGCCAAGAAAACTGCGGACACCGTGAACGAAGAAATCCTCGAATGGCTTGACGGACTTTCCGGCCCGCCTCGCCCCTTCTTTGCGTTCCTCAACTATTACGATCCGCACGAGCCGGCCTTCCCGCCGCCGCCCTACGACGGCCGCTTTGCCCCGGCGGAAGTGGTCAATGACCGCAAGCCGCTCGATACCCACAATGCGCTGCCTGACCCGCTGCCTGAGGAGCGCCTGAAAGCCGATTTCGACGCTTACGATTCCACCATCGCCTACGTGGATGCGCAGATTGGCGTCCTGTGGGCCGAACTGGAAAAGCGCGGCCTGGCGCAGAACACCCTGCTCATCATCACCTCCGACCACGGTCATTCCTTTGGGGAGGCGGGCATTCACGGGCATCGCACCAGCCTGCGCCGCGAGCAAATCCATGTGCCGCTGATTCTCTACGGGCCGGGTCACGTGCCCGGCGGCGTGCGGGTGGCCGCGCCGGTCAGCCAGATCCACGTTCCTGCTACGGTTACAGGATTGCTCGCTCTCGACGCGGGCTTCCCGGGGGGTTCGCTCGCGCGGTACTGGCACAATCCGGCCCCGACCGATGACCCCGAGCCGGTGCTCGCCGAGCTGGCGCGGCCGCGTCGCAATATGCCCCCGGAATGGCCCATCACGCGCGGCGACATGAAAACGCTCGTCACCGATCGCTGGCAGTACATCGACTGGGCGGACGGCGGCTCGCAAATCTTCGACTTCCGCGCCGACCCACGCGAGGAACGAGACTTGTCTGATACCGACGAAGGCCGGCGCATGGCTGGCATTTTGCGCCGGCAGCTCCGCCTCATCTTGGAAGGCTCTCCGTCGAGACCCACGAAGCGCGCGCCGGCTTCCAGCCCGGAGTAGCCGCGGGCGTGCTCGCGCAAGAAGCCGTGTGAGTGGCTCGCGCCAGCCGTTGTTGCCGCCGCGGAAACTCGCTTTCATCGCGACGCGCGGATATGCGAAAATGGTGCCTCTGCATAGCAGCGAATAGGGAGAACCACAGTGCAGCCGCTTTTGATTGCCCTGTATGTCGGCCCGGATCAGGTGATGCCGGTGATGTCCGTGCTCGCCACCATCGCCGGGCTGGTCATGGTCTTCTGGAACAAAGTACTCAGCATCGTACGCCGCGTTTTCGGCATGAAGCGTTCCGCCGAGGGTGATCCCACACCGGCGAAGCTGCAGGATGCGCCTGCCGCCGGCAGCGAGCCACCCAACGAGTCGTGACGCTCGCGCCGCTGCGGAGATCCACGCCGTAACACGTCATTTCTTCCCGTTCGCAAAGCTGGTTGCTCTACACGCTGCTCCAGCGGAGAATTGCTTCAGTGAAGAAGAAAGTTATCGTCATCGGCCTCGACGGCCTCGAACCCAGCATCGTCGAAGCCATGCTGGAGCACGGCGAGCTGCCTCACTTCGCAAAAGTTCGCGCCGCCGGCGCTTATTCACGCCTGAAAACTACTTATCCCGCGCAGACGCCCGTGGCATGGTCTTCGTTTGTTACCGGCACGAATCCCGGCGGGCACGGCATATTCGATTTCGTCAGCCGCGACCCTAAGACGTATCAGCCGGACCTTGCGCTGAGCCGCTTTGCGCCGCCGAAAAACGCGTTTTCTCCGCCGCGCGTGGTGAGCAATCGGCAGGGCGTGCCATTCTGGCAATTGCTCACGCAGGCGGGTATCCCGTCGGTGGTGTTGCGCTGCCCGTGTACGTTTCCCCCGGATCAAATCAACGGGCGAATGCTGGCCGGAGTCGGCGTGCCGGATCTGCGCGGGGGGCAAGGCACCGGTACGTTCTACACGCAGGACCATAGCGCGCAGGCAAAAGAGAGCGAGCAGATTGTGCATCTGCCGGCGGGCGGCGAGTTCAATACGCACGTGATCGGCCCGCGCAACACGCGCGCCAAGCCCATCGCAGACACAACGGCCGAGATTCGCGTGCAAGCGGATCGCGCGGGGCGGCGCTTGCTGATCAAGACCGGCGGCACGCCGGATCGCCTCGAAATCAGCGAGGGCCAGTGGAGCGCGTGGGTGCGCGTGAAGTTCAAGTTTTCGATGCTTCAGTCATTGCCTGGCATCGTACGCTTCTATGTGCGGCAGGTCTCGCCGCATGTCGAATTCTATGCTTCACCGGTGAACTTCGATCCCGCCGCGCCCAGCTTTCCCGTCAGCTCGCCCGGCGAATACGGCAAAGAACTCGCGGAGCAGATCGGCTTATTCTCCACGCTGGGCATGGCCGAGGATCACACCGGCCTGAACAACGGCCGCTTCGATGAAGCCGCGTATCTCGCTCAGTGTGACCTGGTACGCGCTGAGCGCGAGCGCATGACCTTCTAC
>JBOGNS010000498.1:0-5705 GCA_050747305.1 Candidatus Acidiferrales bacterium
CCATGGTCCTCAACATGGGGCCGCAGCACCCCTCCACCCACGGCGTGCTTCGCGTTGTGCTCGAACTCGACGGCGAAACGGTGATCAAAGCGCAGCCCGACATCGGCTACCTGCACACCGGCATCGAGAAAAATTGCGAAGCGCTCACCTATTCGCAGACCATCACGCTCACCGACCGCATCGATTACCTGAACCCGCTGGGCAACAACCTGTGCTACTGCCTCGCCGTGGAAAAACTGCTTGGCATCGAAGCTCCGCCACGCGCGCAGTACATTCGCGTGCTGCTCACCGAGCTTACGCGCATCTCCTCGCACTTGGTCGGCGTTGGCACCCACGCCCATGAGATGGGCGCCATGTCCGTTTTCCTCTACTGCTTCCGCGAGCGCGAAGAGATCATGAAGATTTTCGAAATGGTCTCCGGCCAGCGCATGATGACTAGCTACTTCCGCATCGGCGGGCTGGCGCTGGAGCCGCCGCCGGGCTGGCTGGACCGTGTGGCCAAGTTTGTCGACATTTTCCCCAGCCGCATGCTGGAGTACGAAGACCTGCTCACGGACAATAAGATTTGGAAGGGCCGCACCGTCGGCGTGGGCTACATCAGCGCGGAAGACGCGATTGCCCTCGGCGTCACCGGCCCCACGCTGCGCGCCGCCGGCGTCGCGTACGACGTGCGCAAGTTTTTCCCCTACTCGCGCTACGACGAATTCGAGTTCGACGTCCCCACGCGCACCGAAAGCGATTGCTACGCGCGCTACCTCGTCCGCCTCGAGGAAATGCGCCAGAGCCTGCGCATCGTCAGGCAGGCCATGGCAAAAATTCCCGCCACCGGCCCCATCCAGGCCGACGCGCCCGGCGTGATTCCCCCACAGCGCGAAAAAATGAAGACGGAAATGGAAGCGCTCATCTACCATTTCAAAATCTTCACCGAAGGATTCGCGCCGCCGCCGGGCGAGGTCTACCAGGTGATCGAGTCGCCGCGCGGCGTGCTTGGTTTCTATGTGTGCAGCGATGGGTCGAACAAGCCCTATCGCGTGAAGGTGCGCGCGCCATCGTTTGTCAATTTGCAGGCGCTGCCGAAATTGTGCGAGGGCCGCCTGGTCGCCGACGTGATCGCCTGCATCGGCACGCTCGACATCGTGCTCGGCGAAGTCGACCGGTAGGGGCGCTGCTTGCTGCGCCCCATCGTTGTAGGTTTCAGCCCGTCCGCCGTCGCGCGAAGCGCGACTTTGGAGTGCGGCGGCTCGCCGCCGCTTTGTTTACATTACGTGAAAAAGACAATCAGAACACGGATGAAATTACCGGAAAAACTCGAGACCAAATTCCAGCAGCTCATCGGCCGCTACGCGGTGAAGCGCTCCGCGCTGATCCCCATGGCCATGTACGCGCAGGATGAGTTCGGCTACGTAAGCGAAGAAATGGTCCAGGAAATCGCGTGCCGCCTCGATCTGCGCGCGATTCAAGTCACCGAGACGCTCGCCTACTACTCAATGATCCATCGCCAGCCCATGGGCCGCCATCACGTGCAGGTTTGCACCAATATTTCCTGCATGTTGCGCGGCGGCTACGAAATCTGGGAGCACTGTAAGCAGCGCCTCGGCGTCGGCCACAAGGAAGTCAGCCAGAACGGCATCTTTTCGCTGGAGGAAGTCGAATGCATCGGCGCCTGCACCGGCGCGCCGGCCATGCAGGTCGGCTACGACTTCTACGAGAATCTCACCACCGAGAAAGTCGACGTGATCCTCGAAAGCTTGGCCGACGGCAAAAAGCCCGCGCCCGAACCCTACACCACAGGCGCCAAGCACCAACCACACCCGGACGAGACGCTGGTCATCAGCACCCGCTTCAACCAGCAGCATTCCACTGCGCTCGACACCTACCGCGCCACCGATGGCTACCAGGCCCTTGAGCGCGCGCTGCGAGAAATGACGCCCGAAGCCGTCATCGAAGAAGTAAAGAAATCCAACCTGCGCGGCCGCGGCGGCGCCGGCTTCCCCACCGGCATGAAGTGGAGCTTCGTGCCCAAGCAGACCGACAAGCCCAAATACATTCTCTGCAACGCCGACGAAAGCGAGCCCGGCACCTGCAAAGATCGCCCGCTGATGGGGCTGGACCCGCACCAGCTCATCGAGGGCATGCTGCTGGCCGGCTACGCAGTGAACGCGCACCGCGGCTACATCTACATTCGCGGCGAGTATCGCTACGTGCTCGACATCGTGGACCGCGCTATAGAAGAAGCCTACGCAGCCGGCTACCTCGGCCACAAGGTGTTGGGCACCGACTTCAACTTCGAGCTGTGTACGCACACCGGCGCCGGCGCTTACGAATGCGGCGAAGAGTCGGCGCTGATGGAGTCGCTCGAAGGCAAGCGCGGCTACCCGCGCATACGCCCGCCGTTTCCCGCGGTCGTCGGACTCTACGGCTGTCCCACCGTGATTAACAATGTGGAGTCGCTCAGCTCCGTGCCCGCCATCCTGCGCATGGGCGGCGAAGCCTACGCCGCGCTGGGCATGCCGAAAAATGGCGGCACGCGGCTCTTCTGCGTCTCCGGCCACGTCAATCGCCCCGGCCTCTACGAAGTGCCCATGGGCTACAACTTGATGAAGCTGATCGAAATGGCCGGCGGCATGGCCGATGGCCGCAAACTCAAAGCCGTGGTGCCCGGCGGTAGCTCCACGCCGCTGCTCACCGCCGCGGAGTGCGACCTCCCCATGGATTTCGATTCCCTCGCCAAAGCCGGCTCGATGCTCGGCTCCGGCGCCGTGGTGGTGGTCGGTGAAGGCACCTGTATGGTGGACTTCGCGCGGCGTATCATGAAGTTTTACGCGCACGAGTCTTGCGGCTGGTGCATTCCGTGCCGCGAAGGCACCGCGTGGCTCAAGCAGTTGCTCGACCGCTTCCACAACGGCGGCGGGCGCAGCGACGATATTCCGCTGATCGGCGAGCTCTCGAAAAATATGCTTGGGCGCACCTTTTGTCCGCTGGGCGATGCCGCCGCCATGCCCACGATCAGCATCATCAAGAAATGGCGTCACGAATTCGAAGAGCACCTGAGCGGGCGCTGCCCGTTCGACCCGGCGCAAGTCCAAGCCGGCGTTTTGTGATAACGGAAGTAAGGAGCTACGGAGGTAAGGATGTAAGGATGTCAGGAAGTAAGGAACGTCCCTGTTTGGGCGCGGTCTCCTTACCTCCTACCTCCTTACCTCCTTACCTCCCTACCTCCCTTCGCTCCCGACCTCGGTCTTTATGGCTGAAACGAAGCTCGTCAAATTCAAACTCGACGACCGCGAACTGACAGTCCCCGCGGGCACGCTGGTAATCGAAGCCGCGCGCCGCCAGGGCATCGAGGTGCCGTCGTTCTGCTACTACCCTGGCCTGTCGCTCCAAGCCGCGTGCCGCATGTGCCTCGTCGAAGTAGAGAAAGCCCCGAAGCTACAAACCGCGTGCACGCTGGTGGCCATGGAAGGCATGGTGGTGCGCAGCAACACCGAACAGGTGCGGCAGGCGCGCAAGGCCATGCTGGAATTTCTGCTCACCAACCATCCGCTGGATTGCCCGGTGTGCGACAAAGGCGGCGAATGCGAGTTGCAGGACATGGTCTTCCGCTACGGCGCGGATACCAGCCGCTTCATCGAAGAAAAAGTTCACCAGCCGGAAGAGAAATGGTCGCCGGTGGTTTACTACGACGCGCCGCGCTGCATCCTGTGCTTCCGCTGCGTGCGCGTGTGCGACGAAGGCATGGACGTGAAGGCGCTCGGCGTGGGCCAGCGCGGCGTGATGTCCGTCATCATCCCCAACCACGGCGATCACCTCGATTGCGAAGAGTGCGGCATGTGTATCGACATCTGCCCCGTCGGCGCCCTCACCAGCGGCGCCTATCGCTACAAGACGCGCCCGTGGGAGATGAAGTATGTCGGCACCGTCTGCACGCACTGCTCCAACGGCTGCAAGACCACCCTCAGCGTGCGCAATAACGAAATCATCCGCGGCAATAACCGCGACCTCTCCGGCATCAACAAGGATTTTCTCTGCATCAAGGGCCGCTACGGCTTCGATTTCGCCCACCACCCCGATCGCCTCAAACTGCCGCTGGTGCGCCGCGAAGGAGGGAACCTGCAGCCCGCAAGCTGGGAAGAAGCCATGGGCGAAATCTCGCGCCGCCTCGCCGAAATCCGCGCCAAGCACGGCGCCGATTCCATCGGCTTCATCGGCTCCAACCGTACCACCAATGAAGAGAACTACCTGCTCCAGCGCATCGCCCGAGCGCAGGTCGGCACCAACAACATCGACCACCACCGCACCGCCGACTACGCCGGCCTCATCGCTGCGCTCGGCAACGACGCGCCGCAATCGCTCTGCACCATCGAGCAGCTTGGCGCCGCCAAAGCTATTCTGGTGATTGGCAATGATCCTACCGATCAGAACCCGCTTGTCGCCTGGCAGATTCGCACCGCAGTGCGCAATGGCGGTGCGCGCCTCTACGTGATCAACTCTTCGCGCATCAAGCTCGCCCGCCAGGCGCGCCAGTTTGTGAAGGCTGCGCCCGGCGCGGAGGCTTCCCTGATTCGCCGTCTCACGCCCCGCATCGGTGAACTCGATGCGGAGCAAAGCGCTGACTTGATGGCCCTGAAGTCCGCTCTCGAAAAGGAATCTGACGTGGTGATGGTCTTCGGCGCCGAAATCACCGGCGCGCGCATCGCCGACCTGCTCGCGCTGGGCGCCACTCTCCCCGGCCGCACGCGCTACATGGCCCTCGGCGACTACTCGAATTCCCGCGGTGCATCCGACATGGGCCTGCTGCCCGATTTTCTCCCCGGCTACGCGCGCGTAACCGACGGCCCCGAACGCAACCGCTTCGCGAAGCTCTGGGGCGTGGCAAACCTGCCCGCGCAGCCCGGGCTTACCGCGCGCCAGATGATGGATGCAGCGGCGAACGGCAAGCTCAAGGCCCTGTACGTCGTCGGCGCCAATCCGGCAAAGACCTTCGGCGCAACACTCAGCCGCCTCAAGCTTCTTGTGGTGCAGGAAATGTTCCACACCGAGACCACCGAGCACGCTCACGTCGTTCTGCCCGCCGCCTGCGCTTACGAAAAATCCGGCACGGTCACCAACACCGCCGGTGAAGTGCAGCCGCTGCGCAAGGCGCTGGAAACCATGGGCCCGCGCGCCGATTTCGACCTGCTGCGCATCCTTTCGCACCAGCTCGCGCAAGCCGGACTTGGCAAGGCCGCGCACCTCCGCTCCACCGACGCCGCCTTCGACGAGATTCGCGCCCACGTCCGCGGCTACAATGTGCCCGCCGAAGGCCTGCTCACTGGTGGCGCTGAGTTCGCCGCTCCCATGCTCGCGCCCAACGGCCATGAGCCTTACGACGTGCCCGCAGACTTGATATTCTCTTCGCGCGACACGCTGTTCACCAGCGGCACGCTGGGCCGCTTCTGCACTATGATTCGCTCTGTTCCCGAAGCGCAGACCGCCCCGGCGCGTGAGGCCGGCACCGAGTGACCGACTTCTTCGCATCCTACGCGCACGTGCTCGTGCCGCTGGTAAAAGTGGCGGTGCTGCTGTTTATCGTGCTGACCGCGGTCGCCTACATCACCTGGCTCGAGCGCAAAGTCGTCGCGCACATCCAGGCGCGCTGGGGACCCTACCGCGTCGGCCCGCACGGCCTGTTGCAACCGCTGGCCGACGGCATCAAGTTCCTGCTG
>JBOGNS010000499.1:0-2528 GCA_050747305.1 Candidatus Acidiferrales bacterium
AGGTCGCAGAGGAAGCGGGGGATCACGCATATCCGCGTTAATCTGCACGATCCGCGTTCATCTGCGTTCGTTTTTTTGCCTCTGCGACCTCAGCGTCCTCTGCGGTGAAATCCTACTGCGGGGGAGGCTGCGGGATGGCGGCGCCGTCTTTGCGCGGGTCCGACGCGCCGTAGTTCACGCCGGCGGCGAAATCGCGCAGCACCGCTTGACCGCCGCCGAAATTGCCGGAGAAGCCGCGGCGCAGGCGCAGCTCGTGACCCTTATCGCGCAGCGCCGTTAGAATCTCGGTGGGGATGCGGTCTTCCACCTGCACGTCGCAACCCTCGAAGGTAGCTTTGGTGAAGCGCGGCGCTTCCATCGCCGCTTGAACATTCAGATTGTAATCCACCACGTTGGAAACATACTGCGCGTGCGCCTGCGACTGGTTCCATCCGCCCATGATGCCGAACGCCACGCGCGTGTCGCCCTTCTCCATGAACGCGGGGATGATGGTGTGCAGCGGGCGCTTGCGGCCCGCCAGCGCGTTGGGATGCGCAGCGTCCAGCGTGAAGAGCGCGCCTCGGTTCTGCAGCATGAAGCCAGCGCCCTCCGGCACTACGCCGGAACCGAATCCGGAGTAATTCGACTGGATGAGCGCGACCATGTTGCCTTCGGCATCGACGGTGGCGAGGAAAATGGTGTCGCCGCCGTGCCCCGGCGGCGTGCCCGCCGGCACGTTGCAGTTGGCTTTTTCGGTGATCAGTTTGCCGCGCTCTTTCGCGTACGCCTTGTCCAGCATGCCCGCGACCGGCACCTTCGAGTAGCGCTGATCGGCGACGAAGCGCAGCATGTCCGCATACGCCAGTTTTTTCGCTTCGATCATCACGTGCAGCGAACGCACCGTGTTGTGGCCCCACTCGCCGAGCGGGTAATCCTCCATGAGGTTCAGCATCATCAGCGCGGCGATGCCCTGGCCGTTGGGTGGGATCTCGTAAACCGTCCAGCCGCGATAGGTGGTGGAGATCGGCTCCACCCACTCTGCCGAGAATTCCGCAAGATCCGCGAGGGCCATCGCGCCGCCGAGTTTTTCCGACGCGGCCACGATGCGCTGCGCGATTTCGCCCTTGTAGTAGCCGTCGCGGCCCTGCGCGGCAATCTGCTTGAAGCTCCACGCCAGGCCGGGGTTGCGGAAGATTTCGCCCATCTTGGGCGCGTTGCCGTTCACCAGAAACGTCGTCTTGGAGCTCTCGTTCTGCGAAAGAAAGCGCTCGCTGGCGCGCCAGCCGCGCGCCACCAGCTCCGGCACCGGGAAGCCGTCCTCCGCGTAACGGATCGCCGGCGCCAGCACATCGGGAAACTTCAGCCGCCCGAAGCGCTCGAGCAGCTTCGACCAGCCTTCCACCGCGCCCGGCACAGTCACCGCATGAATGCCGCGCTCCGGCATTTCCGTGATGCCTTTGCCCTTGAGGAACTCGATGGTGAGTTTTTGCGGCGCCCAGCCGCTGGCGTTCAGCCCGTAAAGCTTTTTGGTTTTGGCGTCGTACACCAGCGCGAAGAGATCGCCGCCCATGCCGTTGCCGGTGGGCGACACCAGTCCCATTACTGCGTTGGTGGCGACGGCGGCGTCAATCGCATTGCCGCCGCGCGAGAGGATCGAGACGCCGGCCTGCGCCGCCAGCGGGCTTTCCGCCGCCACGATGCCATGCCGCGAAATCACCATCGAGCGGCCTTGCGTGCGATCCTGCGCGTCCACGTCGGCTGAAAGCATCAGCAGTCCTGCCAGTAGAAAAGGAATTGACCGTTTCATGCGCCATATCAAACCACAGAAAGCAGAAAAGAGAAAAGAGAAAATAGAAAATAGGAAGGAGCCCGGCCAGGGGCGCACAGTAAAGCTGATCCGAGGTTTGCCAGTGTAGCCACGCATGTTTTCTCTTTTCTATTTTCTCTTTTCTATTTTCTTGGAGCGGCAGGTGATGACGGATAGAGCTTCGCGAGGAGCAGGTGCGTGGGGAAATAGACGATGGCGACCAGCCCGAGCCATGTGAGGGCAAGGTGGACCGCAGGCGGCCCCACTTGCTGGCCGAAGAATGGATCGCGTTCCGCCATGTTGTAATTCATGCCGGGGGCGAGCAGGCGGCCCGCAATCAAGACGGGCAGTGCGATGGCGGCTTGCAGCTTCCAGCCGCGCGCGTGGTAGCCGGTGCGCCGCAGCGCCCACAGCAGCACTACGGCCATTGCCACGTGATAAAGGGAAAGCAGCCGCAGCCATAGTGGGAAGCGCGCGTCCCACATGTATTCGGTGCCGCCGATCAAATGCCCGCCGGTCGTCGCGCGCCATAAGAGGTCAGCGAACCACACTGCGCTCACCACCAGCAGGTTGACGGCTTGGCTGGAAAGCAGCAGCGAGCTTGCCAGCCAGAAGCCCGCTACGGAGAGAAACACAGCAACGTCGCAGAGCTGGAGAAAATTCCGCCAGCCCCAGTAATGCCAATACGCCGGCAGCCACACGATGAACCACACCACAGCGAGCCAGCGCAGCACTGGAAACG
>JBOGNS010000500.1:0-3212 GCA_050747305.1 Candidatus Acidiferrales bacterium
GTCGTAGTGCGTTCGCGCCAGACAAAAACCCGCTGCCGCTTCCAGCGTCTTGCGCGTGGGATCATTCAGCTTCTCAATCAGTGTCTTCAGATTCGAGATCATGGCTGCCCTCCCGGGTATCGCACGCATCACACCGGCCGCGACGCCATGGCCGACAAGATGCCAGCGAAAACATTCTTCAAAGCTCTAAAATCGTATCACCGGCATGCCGGTTCAGTGGGCCAGGCTTTCCAGCCTGTCCGCTCCGTTACCGCGACGCGCTCTCAAAGTTCGAGAACCGTATCACCTGGATGCCGGTTCATCGGCGCCGATTTCATCCAGGTCACCCAACCCAACTGCGGGGCTTCGTCTCCCTCCGCGCCCAGCGCGCAGGCCGGCACCTGCTTCTGCTCGAGAATCAACTGCACCTCGAAATCCACCTCGCCGTTCGAGAAAAACCGCGCCAGCGCGCGCAGCGGCTTGAATGCCGATCCGTTCGGCAGAAACTCGAGGTAACGTTCTACGCTCAGCGGCCCAATCTTGATCCGCGCCCGCGAGTGCTGGTCCCACACTTCGTCGCCGACAATCGCCCCAAAGCCAACCTGCTCGGAAACGTCCGGCTGCTCATCCATGACGCACAGGTTGTTGCGGTCCAGGTGATACCACGCGCCCACGAACTGCTCGATCTCCACCGGCACATCGAAATAATCGCTCAGCATCTGCGCCATGCTCGCCGCCGACCGCGGACGCTGCGACAGCAGCCCGGCGTAGAACAGCAACGCGTCATCCGGAATGTCCTGCCGCTCTTCCAGTCCTTCGGTGCCCAGCCCCACAAAATCCAGCAAATATTGCGTGAGCCCTTCGCGCTCCCCGCGCTCGTAGGAAACCAGGAACCGGTGCTTCTCCCACGCCTGATAGAAAAGCGAAATCGAGCGGTGATTGAACAGGTCCAGAAAGTCGCGTGTGGTGAAGTCGCCCGCGCGCGCCCGTTCGCGGATCAGGTTGGTGTACCAGATGGGCAGCACACCCAGCGGCCCGAACAGCCCCATGAAGTTCACGGCCATGCGCGGCGGCTTGCCATCCTGCTTCTCCAGCGACTGAATCTCGCTGGCCGGAAACGCCAGCGACGGATTGGCTCCAAACCGCACAGGCTCCTGCGAGGGCCGCGCAAAACGCCCCACCGGCTCCGAGCCGGGCATCAGGCGCTCCAGCAGGCGCACGGCCTGGAAGAACCGGAACGCGAACGGCTCCTTTTCCAGGCGTTTTTCCAGCCCCGATCCGGCTAGAGGAGGACGGTCTGTCCCGCTCGTGGCGGCCATTCGCGCACCACCTCCTTTCGTTGCCGCGTGCGCGCAACAAGCTGGCTGAAACTATTGAGCGACGTGTACAGCCCGAGAAAATATTCCAGCACGCTGGCGAACAGGTACACCCCGCCGCCCACAAACTGCTCTTCGTCCAATTCCATCTCCACGCGCGTGCCCCGCACGAAGCTGATCCCCGTCTCGCTCACCACGCGCGCGAAGTGCCGCCCGCTCTTCAGCTCCACAATCCCGCCGATCTGCTTCTCCAAATATGTCGAACGGCTGAAATTGTACAGCCGCAAGATTTCCTGCAACGATTCCCGGCCTTCGTTCACCAGCGAGAGATAGTTGAGCGATAGGTGCGAAATCAGCCGCCAGAACGCGCCTTTGTCCGTCGCCGGGCGCACCGGCGCCGTGGGCTTGTGCAGCGCGATCACCTTGCGCACTGCGGATACGCCTTCCAGCTCGAAGTCGCCCGCATCATTGCCAAACGGCAGGCGCGCCGGCAAATCGCGGTTGGTGCAGGTGCAGCGCACCGTAAGGGTATCCGCATCGGGGCACACCATGCGCCCCGATAAATCCACCAGCGAAATCGACACTTCCGTCCCGTCGTCATTCGGTTTGTTCGACGGCCGCCGGCTGATGTGCCAGAACGCCTGCTTCTGCTTGCGGTCGCGCAACGTGGCGTGACGGAAGCTGTAGAACGGTTCGTAGTCGATCACTTCCTGGGTCTGGGGATTGGTGGTCAGCACATCATCCACCGAGAAGATTTCCGTGGCCGTAGTCCGTCGCACGTCCGGCACGATGGGATACTCCGGCCGCGTCTGGTCCAGCAGGATGGGCTCGGCGGTGAGCGGAAACAGGTTGATGATGGGCGTGCACGCCAGCTTCATGGTCTTTGGCGAGACGCCCATTTCCAGCGTCTGCTGCCGGTCTTCGCGCTCGAACGGCGAAATCAGGAGCACGATTTCCGCCTTATCCTTGGCGCCGGTGCGCGCCAACTGCTCCAGCCCGGTCAAATCGAGGAAGAAAAATTTCTCCGGGAACGAGAAATACTCCTGCAACAGGCGATAGCCGAGAAACGACCGCCTTGGATACGGCAGCAGCGCCTCGGATTCACCAAACCCCACCGGCCGCAGCGCCGACCCGGGCAGCGTCACCGGCTGCTTCTTGGAATTCGGATTCGCTTCGCGCAACAGGATCTGCGTGGTGTTGTTGCAAAGCAATTCGTAAAGCGCGTGCACCAGATTGCTTTCGCCATTCAGATAAAAACGCAGCGTTCCCAACTGCAGTTGGTCGAAGCTCACGTCCGGCAGGCAGGTCAGCACCAGGCGCAAGGCAGCCACCGCGTCGGTGGCGCGCACGGCCGGTTTGAGCCGGTCCGGCGTGATCCACTGCGCTTCACTCACCGTGAGCGGCCACACCGTGGTGTCGTAGCTGGTGCGGAACTTGTTGGGGTAGCCGTCCACCGGCCGCGAAAATAACACCGATTCGCGCGGCACCTTCAGTCCCGTCGCCAGCTTGCCCTGCTCCGGGTCAAGATGAAACTCCACCACCGTCATCGACGGGATCGGCCGCGTGTAATGCGGGAACAGAATATTCAGCAGCGCCTGGGTGATTTCCGGGAAGTCATCATCCAGCTTCAGGTGGATGCGCGCGGCAAGAAATGCAAACCCTTCCAGCAGCCGCTCGACGTGCGGGTCTTCGCAGCGGTCGGCCTCCAGCACCAGACGCGACGCAATCTTCGGATACTTCTCCGCGAACTCCGCGCCCATCTGGCGCAGGAAGCTCAGCTCCCGCTCGTAATACGCAAGCAACTCATCCCGCATGCGTTCTCCGCTTGTCCCGCATCATTCCATTACGCCGCTTCGGCTCGACCCGCGTCATCTCCCACTGTGCCTCTCTTTTTTGCCTCTGTGCCCTCTGTACTAC
>JBOGNS010000501.1:0-5979 GCA_050747305.1 Candidatus Acidiferrales bacterium
CGCTTTTCCTGGCCATGATCCCTCCGTCGCGAGACTGCGGCTATCTTATCACTCGAAAACGCCTGTGATTGCGCGGATGTTTCACGCAGGCGGGGGCTTATCCCGCCGTGCGGTATGCGAGCGCGGCGCAAAAGATTAGCACGGCGGCACAAAGCCGCCCCTACGAGCACCGGGCGCGGCGTGGGCTGCGTCTAAATCTTGAAGTCGCGCCTTTTGGCTTTTTGCGGCGGATGGCCTACACTAGAAAGTCTGTACTTATGAGAATACGCACATCTATCGCGGTACCCATCGCATTTTTTGTCATTCTAACGGTCACGCTGGGCCTCAGCTCGGTGCGCGCCGCCGAACAGTCTGCGCGCACCACGCAGAGCGAGGCGGCCAAGTCGCCGGTGCTCACAGCCATGGAGCTGGAGCTCGAGCGCAACCTCACCGCGCTGAAGCGGGCCACGCCAGCCCCTTACTTCATCGGCTACCTGGTCACCGAGCAGCAACGCGCGCAGGTGCAAGGCTCGAACGGCGCGCTGCTGGAGAGCGGCGAGAACCGCGTGCGCTTCCTGGAAGCGCAAGTGCGCGTGGGCGACTACAAGCTCGACAACACCCGCAAAGTCGGCGACGGCCGCGGCGGCATGGGCATTTCCGGGGCGCAGATCCCGCTCGATAACGATATTGCCGCGATCCGCCGCGCCATCTGGCTGGAAACCGATTCGCAGTATCGCGCCGCAGCCGAAGCCCTGCTGCGCATCGAGACCGGCAAAGAAGTGAAAGTGCAGACCGCAGAGGGCGAAGCGCCGGACTTCTCGCGCGAGAAACCGGAGGTGCACTACGGCTCGCAGGTTACGTTCAACGTGGACCGGAAGCCGTGGGAGGAGCGTGTGCGGCGTATCACGCGCGAATTCCACAATACGCCCGCCGTCCTGAACTCCATCGCCACCTTCTCCGCCGTCGCCGAGAATCAGTATCAGGCAACCAGCGAAGGCACGCGGCTCCAGTTTGGCGCCCGCCGCTACCGGCTCGAGCTCTTTGTGCAGAGCAAAGCGCCCGACGGCATGGACATCAACCGCTTCTACAGTTTTGACTGGACCGATCCCGCCGGGGCCCCCGACGACAAAGCGATTATGGCCCAGACGCGCGAACTGATTAAGGAAGTCGAAGCGCTGCGCAAGGCGCCGCTCGTCGAGCCCTTTGCCGGCCCCGCGATGCTCAGCGGGCGCGCCGCCGCCGTCTTCTTCCACGAAGTCTTCGGCCACCGTGCGGAAGGCCACCGCCAAAAAGACATCTCCGAGGGACAAACCTTTGCGAACAAAGTCGGCGAAAAAATTTTGCCGGAGTTCATCTCCATCTACGACGACCCCACACGCGCCCGCGCCAGCAACCATGTGTTGCTCGGCCACTATCCTTTCGATGATGAAGGCGTGGCCGCCGAGCGCGTCACGCTGGTGGACGACGGCGTGCTTCGCAACTTCCTGATGTCGCGCTCCCCGCTGGTCGGTTTTCCCAACTCCAATGGTCACGGGCGGCGGCAGGTGGGCTTCCATCCCGTATCGCGTCAGGGCAATCTGATCATCGAAAGCCGGCGCGCTATTCCCAACGGGGAATTGCGCGAGCAACTCATCGCCGAAGTAAAGCGCCAGGGCAAGCCTTTTGGAATTTACATCGAGGATCTGGAGGGCGGCTTCACTTTTACCGGCCGCAGCCTCCCGCAAGCCTTTCAATTGCTGCCACTGGTGGTCTATCGAGTGTATGCCGATGGCCGGCCTGACGAGTTGGTGCGCGGCGTGGACGTGGCCGGCACACCCCTGGCTTCGCTGGACAAGATTGTGGCTACCGGCAACAAGCCCGAAGTCTTCAACGCTTACTGCGGCGCCGAATCCGGCTCGGTGCCGGTTTCCGCCGTCGCGCCCGCGATCCTGGTTTCGGAGCTGGAAATCCAAAAGAAGGAAACTTCCACTGACAGGCCACCCATCCTGCCGCATCCCGCCCACGATTCGGGGCCGGAGCCGGAGAAAGCTCCTGCGCCGGACAAGAAGGCCGCGGGAGGTGCGCAATGATGCGCCGCCTGCTCTGCGCTTCTCAGCACTCCCGAGGACTTTGCGTTTTCTCTGCGAAGTCGGTGGTGATTCTCTCCGTGCTGCTGGCGACCAGCGCCCCGCTGGCCGCGCAGGTGCGCAGCGTTCCGCCCGGGGAATCCGACCTCACGCTTAAAGCCATGCGCGACGAACTCGAGCGCTCGCGCGAGCGCCTGCGCATCAGCCTCCTCGAGCGTCCTTTCTACATCGAGTATCGCCTGGTGGACGTGGACGTTCGCGCGGTCACGGCCTCCTTTGGCGCCCTGGTCTCTTCGAATACCACGCGCAATCGCCTGATGTCGGTGGATGTGCGCGTGGGCGACTACATGCTCGACAGTTCCAATTTCATCGGCGACACCTTCCAGGGCTTCCTCGGCAGCAGCGGCCAGGTGGGCATTGACCGCGATTATGATTCGCTCCGCCAGGACCTCTGGCTGGCCACCGACCAGGCGTACAAGTCCGCGCTCGATACCATCTCCCAGAAGCGCGCTTACATTCAGAGCCGCGCCCGCCCCTCGAACATCCCCGATTTCGCGCGCGCTGAACCGGTAGTGCTCATCGAGCCGCGCACCCAGCCGGACTGGACCAGTCGCGACTGGGAGGCCGAAGCGCGCACCGCTTCCTCCGAATTCCGCGCATTCCCCGACCTGCACGGCTCGCGCGTCACCTACTATCTGCTCTACATCACGCAATACCTGATGACCACCGAGGGCGCCCAGATCCGCACCACGCGCACCGTCGCCGCCATCGAAGCCGGCGCCGATGCGCAAGCCGCCGATGGGATGGGCGTCCACAACTACTATTCGACCTACGCCCTGCGGCCCGCTGACCTGCCCGGCCCGGATGCCGTGGGCAAGGAAATCCAGCGCGTCGGCCGCGAGTTAATGGCGCTGCACGACAGCGCGCCTGCGGAAGATTACATCGGCCCCGTGCTCTTTGAAGCGTCCGCCGCCGGCGCCCTGCTCGCACAATTGATTGCGCCTTCCGCCACCGGCGATCGTCCGCCGGTTTCCATGCAACCTTTCTTCGAGCAGATGATGGAGCGGCTCGGGGGCCGCAGCGAATGGAGCGGGCGCATCGGCACCCGTGTGCTGCCCACCACCGTTTCGCTGGTCGACGACCCCACGCTGAAAGACTATGAGGGCAAGCCGCTGCTCGGCTCCTATGCAGTGGACGACGAAGGCGTGCGCGCGCGCCGCGTCGAGCTGGTGGAATCCGGCATGTTGCGCGGGCTGCTGATGTCGCGCCGCCCCGGGCCTGACTTCCAAGCGTCGAATGGCCACGGGCGCGCCACCTTCCTCAGCGACACGCGCCCGGCCATGAGCAACCTCGTCTTCCAGTCGGCGGAGACGCAGCCGCCGGATGCGCTGCGCGAAGAGTTCCGCAAGCTGTGCAAGGAAGAAGGCCGTACCTGGTGCCTGGTCGTGCGGCGCATGGATAATCCCGTGCTCGCGCTCACGCGCCGTCAGGATGCCGGCGAGTATTTTGCCGCGCTGGCCGCCGGCGCTACTTCCGGCGACCGGCTGCCGCTGCTGGTGTACAAAGTCAACGTGGAAGACGGGCGCGAAGAGCTGGTGCGTGGCGCGTGGCTCGCCGGAGTGCAGTTGCGCGCGCTGCGCAGCATCGCCGGCGTCGGCAACGACTACACCGTCACCCACTTCTTCCAGGACCCGCAGGCTCTCGGCACGGCTCTGGCTACGTTCAGCTCAGCCCAGGGCGGCCTGCCGTCTTCCATCGTCGCGCCGTCCTTGTTGCTCGCCGAAGTGGAAGTGCGCGGCGCGCGTGGCCAGCCCCGCCGCCCGCCCATTGTCCCTCCGCCCCCGATGAAAGCAGGCCAGTAAGCTATGGAGTGCGGGAGCTTGCTCCCGTTCTCCCCGCGCGAGGCTTGCCTCGCGCGTTTGCGACTCGCCGGCGATGGGTAGGGGCGTGGCCGCTCCGTGTGCGTCCGTAAAGCCGCGAAGCAAGCTTCGCGGGCAGAACGGCGGCGAGCCGCCGCACTCCACAGAAATCTACATTGACGCCCTTCCACCCATATCCTTAGAATTGCCGTCCCGATTCAGCCGCAATTCACTGAAATTCCGTTGGAGGATTGCCGCATGCGCAAGAACTGTGTGCTCCTCTCGCTACTCGCGTTGTTTTGCCTCGCTACATCTCCCGCGCTGGCGCAAGAGCAGCAGGCGCCGCGCAAGAAGCGCGTCGCCATTCTCGATTTCGACTACGGCACCGTGCGCACCTATACGGCCGGGTTGTTTGGCACGGATATTGACGTTACAGGCCAGGCTACTGCACCGGGCAGAACTGTTGACTGTTAGCTGTCGGCTGTCAGCTTCCTCAGAATGTGATGCTGTAGCTCACTCCCGGGTCGCGTCCGCGCACCAGCAGGAACGAAAACACGTGCTGCTTGTAGTTGTAATTCACAAGCTGGTGTACGTGCACGCCGTCAAAAGTCGCCAACGCGGTCAAGCGTTCGGTGAAACCCACATTCAGCCCGGCCACCGGACGGAAACGATCCTCGAACGTGCCGTACATCATCCCGACGTACGGCGCAATCGGCAGCCGCGTCTCGCGTTTTAGATTCTTGCTGAGCGTTACGTAGTAAGCCTGCCCGCCCGGTGTGCCGATGCGGTCCGTGCTGGTACCGATGATGACTGCCGGCCGCTTGCGCGTTTCATCCAGCACCAGAATGTTCGCCAGCGGGTGAACGTCATCGGCCAGCGGATTGTATTCGACGCCCGCGGTGATGCGCGGGTGCAGGCGATAGGTGAGGGTGAAGCGCAGCTTGGCGCGGTCAATTTCCGCCGGAATATAGCGTGAGCTGAAAATCCATCGATGCTCGAGTGATTGTTGTGCCCCGCTCACGGCGCGGCCCTCGCCGGGTCAAAGCGGTCAACTGGGGACAGTGGAGGCGCCGTCCATGCCCGGCGCGTGCGCGTGCTCTTCTTTGTGCCCGTGCTCGTCGTGCGCGGCTTCGCCGGGCCCGTGCTGGTGCTTCTCAAATGTGTTGAGCACGGGCGCAGGCGCGGCCCCGCGCGTCGTCGGATCCGCCAGCAGCCACTCGATGCGCGCGCGCAAATCTCTTTCATCGAGTGGGCCCAGAATGCGCCCCACGATTCGCCCCTCGCGATCGATCACAGCCGTTGCCGGCAAGGCTGTGCCGAGTCCGAGTTGCTCCATGTGCTCGGTGGTAGCGCCAACCCAAATCGGAAACTGAATTTGCAGCTCGGTTAGGAATGGCGCGATCTTCGCTTGCGTATCCGGCGCGTCCGCTGAGGGGCCAATCACCAACACGCCGCGGCTCTCATACTCCTGTTGCAGCCGCACCAGCATGGGCATCTCTTCGCGGCACGGCACGCACCACGTCGCCCAGAAATTCAGCACCACAATGCGCCCGCGATACTCGCTTAACCGCTGCTCCGCGCCGTCCATGCCGCGCAGCGCCAACTCGACTGGCGCTTCCGCCCTTGCCTGCTCAGACACCGGTGGCGCCGGCGCTTGCTGGGCCGCGGCGGCCAGTGGAAGCGATCCGAGCAACAGCAGCGTCACCCACGCAACGAAATTGACGCGCGTTCTTGCGTTCATTTCTCACCTCGCAATGCATGAAAGGGGCGGGCACAGGGGCCCGCCCCTACGGCCTTAGTTGCCCTGCGACTTGTGTTTCTCGCAGCACGGCGCGCCGTCCTTGCAGCAACAGCAACTGCCGCAGCACGACATGTCGTCAGGCTTCTGCGATTGCGCTGCCGCCAGCGAGCCTGCGCCCAGCGCCAGCAGCAATCCCAGAACATACGGAGTAATTCTCTTCATCTTCGTTCTCCTTTCGAATTTGCCTCTCGCCGCCAAAAGGACGGCACGTTGACGTAGCGCCGGCTTCCAGCCGGCGTCTTGCTCGCTGAGATTTGCGAGGCGTGTGGGTTTC
>JBOGNS010000502.1:0-2639 GCA_050747305.1 Candidatus Acidiferrales bacterium
CAACGCGCCGCAGCCGCCTACCGCGCGGCCTTACGATCCGCCGATGCCTGCGGTTGCGGCGCCTGTGCCGCCCGCGACTCCTTCCTTTGCGGTGCCAGCACCGCCCGCCGCCAAGCCGTTTGAAGCCACGCCTGCCCCGCCCATTTCTTCAGCGCCGCGCGCGGTGGCGCCGACCGCCGCGGTGTTTTCGCGTCCCGCATTGCTGACCGTGGGAAGCTGGCGCTTCGGCGTGATTCCCGAGGGCTGGCAGCCCACGGAGGGATTCGGCTTGCAGGTGGCGGCCAAGGAGGGCTTCCCGAGCAGCGTGGTGGCCACCGAAGAGCAATTGTTCGAGGGCGGCACGTTGCAGCAATTCGTCGAGGCGCAGGTGACCATGCTGCGCCAGTATCTCCGCGACCCGTCGTTTGAGGCCGCACTGCCGCCTTCGATCCCCGGCGCCGATGAAACCGTGGCGCTCGACGTGCGCTATTCCACGAAACAGGGTGAATCCATCTTTTATCGCCGCGTGTACGCGCGCACAGGCGGGACAGTGGGCGTCCTCACTCTCACCACGCTGGAGAAGGACTTGCCCTCGGTCAAAGCAGCATTCGGAGAACTGCTGGGCGAAGTGGGATTCACTCCGCAACGCGCCGCCGGCGCACCACGCTAGCGTGAGCCGGCGTGGGTTTTTGCACGACGCGCTTAGGCGCCGGCACGATGGGCGGCCCTGCCCGATGCCGCGGCCACCCGCGACGGGGGAGCCGTATCAGCTACAAGCCTCTGCTTCCTTCCGAGGACTTCCGAGGCGTATTTCTCCAACTGCCGTGCGCGATGGATGGCAGTGTGTTCTTTGATCACGCGGTCGCGTGCGCGCGCCCCGATGGCCAAGCGATCCTCTTCCGGGATCTCGCGCAGGTATTCCAGCGTGCGTTCCGCTGAGCGCGTGGTGAGAATCTCCGTTCCGACCCGGAAAAAAGTCTCCAGGCCTTCCCATTCGTCGCTGATCACCGGAGTGCCGCAAGCCGCGGCCTCGAATAGCCGCGCGCTGGCGGAGAACCCCGCAACACGCATTTCGTGGCGCGTGAGGTTGAGCGTGAAGCGCTGCGTGCAGTAGAACGTGCGGTGCTCGTCCGCAGGGATGTGCTCGATGTGCTTTACGTTGGGCGGCCAGCCGACGTGCGCGGGATACTTCGCACCGGCGACAATCATGCGCGAGCAGGTCCAGCGATGGGCCGGCTCGAGCAGAAATTCGTCGAGCAGCGGCTGGCGATCCGCGGCGTAGCTTCCCATGTAGCCGAGGTCAAACTTTTGCTTGGCGGTTTCCGGGAAGTAGTGCTCTGTATCCACCGAACCGTAGAGCGCGCGGGCCACGGGCGCGCCGTACCGGCGCTCGATGCGGCGCAGCGTGGGGCCGCCGGTCAAAGAGAGGTAAAGGTTGTAGCGTGGAATCAGGCGCCGGGAGATGTAATCGTGATCGCGCCGCTCCAGCTTGGCCAGAGTGATCGGCGTGTCGAGATCGTAGAAGGCGGTGGTGCCGCGCGCACTCTCCGTGACCCATTCGCCCAGAGCCACGCCCTCCGGCACGCACGAGCCGACGATCACCAAATCGGCGTCGCGCACTTCTCTGGCGAATTTCTTTTTCGCCGCAGTCAGGCTGGAATAGACGTGGATGCGAGCGTAACGCGGTTCGGGAAGATCGCGGTTGGCGGCATGATCGGGAAGGTCGCGTTCCAGAAATGCGACATCGTGGCCGAGCGTCGTGAGGCCGTGCACCAGGCTGCGAAAAGTGCTGGCGTGGCCGTTGGCCCACGAGGATGTAATCGAAAGACCGAAGATCGTGATGCGCAAAGTGTCCTCCTCGAACAAAACGAATGCCGGATTGGAGAGGCCGCCTCGATGCCGCCCGCGAAAGTGGGGTGGCGATGCTGCAACGGCGCTACGCCCGCGGAGAAAATCACTGGCCGGCCCATTGCCTGGGCAGATTTGGCTGAGTACCACGAAGGACCGATGTCGCCTCTGATTTTTGAGGCCGCGATCTCATCCGAGGCAAAGAAACAACCCAGACGTTGTAGCGCGCTCGCGCGAGCAGGAGCAATACGGTCAGACAGGTAGAGTGGCGAGGAGTTGGCTGCACGCGGGCGCGTCATGGGCGCGAGCCATGCGTCGGAAGCCGCCGCCTACTGTCGCCCCCGACCAACCCAGTCCATGGCAAAATGTTGCCGCGGCGCGGGCCGTCGGGGGGCCGCGCAGCCATGCGCCGCGGCGCTTCGGTTGCAGTGTTTACCTGGGATCGGATTGCAGCACAGCCCAAGCCGCGGGTAGTGTCTTAGTCTGCGTCAAATCAAACATTGCCAGCGCGTCGCGTTTGACGAATGTACCGCACTCCGCTACTATGAGTTCGCGGGGTGGAGCAGTCTGGTAGCTCGTCGGGCTCATAACCCGAAGGTCGTTGGTTCAAATCCAACCCCCGCAACCATCCGAGCGCGCTGGTCTAACGGCCAGGGCGCTCGGCCCGCTTCTGGAACGTCCCCAAGCCGGTTCCATTCCCCGTCGGCAACGTAGCACCTCGAGCGGCCCTCGCTGTGTGGAAACATGCGCACTGAACCGAGGTGCTTTGCCACGTAGATGTCATGGTTCTTGGCGCGGTTGCGCTATTGCGC
>JBOGNS010000503.1:0-7100 GCA_050747305.1 Candidatus Acidiferrales bacterium
GTGCGCATCTTCCGCGACCTGTACCCGGTGTTTCAGTTTGCCACAGCGGAGAATTGGAAGGGATGATGGATGATGGTCGACTCCATTACCATTGAAACGGATGCGTTCGAGCACAGGGAAGTGAAGCCACATTTTATCAACCCTTGTTGCTTCGGCGAAGACTTTGCAGCTTGGTTGAAGCTGCAACTCGCGCCTCTTGCGGACAACGGTTTCACGCTTTCCGAACCTATTCAGGAGGATTACGGTTGGGGGTTTTGGGCTTCGCGTGGCAAGGATCCCTTTTGGGTCGCCCTCTCTTACTGTGGCGGCGGACCGCGAGAACTTCCCGCCCAGTGGGTCGTCTCGGTAGCCTATGACCCTGGGCTGAACCTAGTGAGGCGCCTGTTTCACGAACCTGATGCCCGAACCTTCGCAGAATTGCGAGATCGAGTCTGGAGAGTGCTCAGGGCCAACCAAGCGATCAGGATTGTGGGCGCTTGGAAATGAACCGAGTGTTTCAGGGAAGTTATGGAAGGAGCGACGACCTGCCACAACGCGTGGGCCTCAATATGCGGTCGTGCGGCTGGCTCATCAGGGCAGGCACAGGGCCTGCCCCTACGGGCGGAGGGGCGAGTCGGGTCGTTCGCCGCAGGAGAGAGAGACGGCCGCGCCTTCGGCGGGCAGGCCCAGACACTCGAACAGATTGCGGATGCACTGGCCGATGCGGTCGCCGGAGTATCCGGCGCGGGTGATCTCGTCGGCGAGCAAGCGCGCACGGCCCGCAGCCAGAGCGGCGATGGGAACCGCGACATCAGCAGGTGGGTCTTCGGCATAAGGGCCGAGCAACTCGTATAGCCCTTCGATGTGCTCGCGCACGCGAGTTTGTTCCACCGGCACCGGCTCACGGCGCGTCTCCAGATATAGAGCGAGCCGCCCGACGATGGTGAGCGCGTGCGGCAGGTTCAGCGCGCCGGGATCGACTTCCATACCTCAATTGTAGCCTGCCACACGGCGGTAAAGTCCACGCGCAAAAGAAGAGATGGAAATTGGAAAAGGGAAAATGGAAAATGGCCCCGCAATTGGTTCCTGTCTTCGAGTGCCGGACAAAAACAAGCGGTTCCCTGGTCCCGCTCAGCGGGATTCGGGATGACCGAACGCTTGAGAGATGACGGATTCAAAAATGAAAAACATGCTGAAGAGTTTGTTGTGGATTGGCATCTCGCTGGCGGGCGCGGCGGGGCTGGCGGCGATTGCACTGGAGCGCGACGAACACATCAATGCGCTGTGGTTCGTGATCGCTGCGGGCTGCACGTACCTGGTGGCGTATCGCTTTTACTCCGCGTTTATCGCAGCGAAGGTGCTGGCGCTCGACGACACACGAGCTACACCCGCTGAGCGCCTGGACGACGGACGCGACTTCGTGCCGACGAACAAATGGGTGGTGATGGGCCATCACTTCGCGTCCATTGCCGGCCCCGGCCCGCTGATCGGGCCGACGCTCGCGGCGCAATTCGGCTACTTGCCGGGAACCATCTGGCTGATTGTGGGCGCGGTGCTGGGCGGCTGCGTGCAGGACTTCGTCATTTTGTTTTTCTCGATTCGGCGCGACGGCAAGTCGCTGGGCCAGATGGCGCGCGAAGAAGTCAGCAAGCGCAGCGGCATGCTGGCGTTGATTGCGGTGCTGGCGATTCTGGTGATTCTGCTGGCGGCAGTGGCGCTGGTGGTGGTGAATGCGCTCAAAAACTCGCCGTGGGGCGCGTTCACGCTGGCGGCCACGGTCCCGATTGCCGTGCTGATGGGGATGTACCTGCGCTACTGGCGGCCGGGGCGCGTGCTGGAAGCCACTGCCATCGGCCTGCTGATGACCACGTTTGTGGTGTTCGCGGGCGGCTGGGTGGCGGAGTCGCCGGGCTGGTCGGATTTCTTTACGCTCAGCGCATCGGGCTTGGCGATCGCGATCATGGTTTACGGGTTCGCGGCATCGGTGATGCCGGTGTGGATGATGCTGGCGCCGCGCGACTACCTCTGCGCATTCATCAAGATTGGTGTGATGTTCGGCCTTGCCGGCGGAATTCTGATCGCGCGGCCGGACATTCAAATGCCGGCGCTCACGCGCTTTATTGACGGCACCGGCCCGATTTTTGCCGGCGGCGTGTTTCCCTTCTGTTTCATCACCATTGCCTGCGGCGCGATGAGCGGCTTCCACGCGCTGATCTCTTCCGGCACCACGCCGAAGATGATTATGCGCGAAGGCAGCGCGCGGCAGGTGGGCTACGGCTCGATGCTGATGGAGTCCTTCGTGGGTGTGATGGCGATGATTGCCGCCTGCGCGCTCGATCCTGGCGTCTATTTCGCGATCAACAGCGCCGCCGGAGTGGTCGGCTCTACAGCCAGCCAAGCGGCGGCAACCATCAGCGGCTGGGGCTTTCCGCTGCAAGCGCAGACCATGACCGACTTGGCCGCTGCGGTGCGCGAAGAGTCGTTGCTGAACCGCGCCGGCGGCGCGCCGTCGCTGGCCGTGGGCATGGCGCAAATCTTCAGCAGCACCATCGGCGGCACTCGCCTGCTGAGCTTCTGGTACCACTTCGCCATCATGTTCGAAGCGCTGTTCATCCTGACCGTGCTCGACACCGGCACGCGCGTCGGGCGCTTCATGCTGCAGGAGCTCGGCGGCCACCTCTGGAAGCCGCTGGGGCGCACCAGTTGGATGCCCGGGGCGCTTGGGACCAGCACGCTGATGGTCGGCGCATGGGGGTGGTTTCTCTATCGCGGTGTGATGGACCCGTTGGGTGGAATCAATTCACTTTGGCCGCTGTTCGGGATCGCCAATCAATTGCTGGCTGCGGTCGCATTGGTCGTGGCAACCACGATTCTGCTGAAGATGAGCGGGCTGCGCTGGGTGTGGGTGACGCTCGTCCCCATGGCATGGCTGGTGACGGTGACGATGACCGCCGCCTATCAGAAGATTTTTCATGCCAGCCCGGCCATCGGTTTTCTCGCAGCGGCGCGCCGGCTGAGCGAGCAACTCGCGGCGGGAACGATTCCTGCGGCGGAAGTGGCGCGCACGCAACAGCTCATCTTCAACAACCAAGTCAATGCGATGACCGCAGGCGTGTTTGCCGGCTTGGTGCTGTTGTTGCTCTTCGAAGCCATTTGGGAATGGTCCCGTATCTGGAGCGGCCAGAAGGCACCGATGCTGCACGAAACGCCGTACGTGCGCACGCAATTCGCAGAAGGAGACTGAAAAGAAATGAAAATTTGCCGAATGAAGATTGGTCCATTGCCCTGGCAAACTACGCTGGCGCGGCTGTGGCAATCGCTGCGGGAGGTGACTGGGGACGCCGCATACGAGAGCTATGTTCGCAGCCGCCGGCGATGTTGCAACGCGGCGGGTACGACCGATGCCAAGCAGCAACTGCTCTCGCGGCAGGAGTTTTACCTGGATATGCTGCGGCGGCGCTATAGCGGCGTGAGCCGCTGCTGTTAGGCCGAGCGCCGGAACCAGCGGCAGCATCCACGGCACGTCATGCCCAGCCCGGAGGCTCCAGCCTCCGGGATCGTTGCGCAGGAGCGGCCGCTGTTAGGCGCGGCGGGCGGCAGTCGGCCGTGAGCGGTGCACACTTGGCACGGCTCATAAGATTCGCGTAGCGCGCTAGGCGGGGGAAAGCTATAATCACTTTCGGTGTCGCGCAGGACGCTCGTATCCTAAATGATGAAGCTCGCGGCGGGAGAAAGCCGATGAACCCTGTTCAAGCAAAGGCTCCGGCGATTGCGCCGGAAACGCGGCCGACCACGGCCCTGCAGTTATACCTGGAGACGATCATCTATAAGACGCGCGAGCGTCTTGAACTGATCAACATCACGCGCGACCTCAACGAGCTGATCCGCAAGCGCGGCTTGAAGGCCGGCATGATTATCGTGCAGTCGCTGCACACCACCACCGCTGTTTTCATCAACGAATTTCAGCAGGCGCTGGTAGACGACATGAAGGCCGCGCTGGAAAAGCTGATCGGGCGGCTCGATTACTGGCGTCACAACGACCCGCGACTCTCCGAATGTGACCGCAAGAACGCCGATTCCCACCTGCGCGCCATGCTGCTGGGGCACACCCTTTCGCTGCCGGTGCGCGACGGCTCGCTGGCGCTCGGCACTTGGCAATCCATCATCCTTGCCGAGCTCGATGGCCCGCGCGAGCGCGCCATTCACGTGCAAGTGCTGGGCGTGCCGGAAGAGGCTGAAGGTTAGCGACGGCAGAACCGCACTCATCGTTCCAAACCGCTATTACTGCTGCGGTGAAGGCCCCTTTCTTCGCGTCGAATCCTGCGTTTCAATAAGGCCAGACCGATACGTGCCTGAACGGGAGTGGTCATGACGGCAGCCTCCGTCTGCTGCATCACCGGGTGCGATAGGGCGCCCGCGGCTGAGCTGGACTTGCGGCCGCTGTGCCGCAGCCACTTTATCTCCACCTGCTACGAACTGCTCGACGAGTATTCTCGCTGGCTGGAAGAGAACCGCTTCCGCGAGAGCAACCTGGAGCTGGTGCGGCGCTTCTTGTGCGAGAGCACGCGGCAGGCCACTGAGATGTCGCACAATGTGGCCGATCTCGACAACCTGGAACGCGCGCGCCTGCTGGATCTGCTCTTCCGCGCCAGCGAACTGAGCCGCCTGCTGCGGCGCAGCCCGCGCAAAGTGACCTCCATCCCCGTGCGGCTCACTTCTGAGAAGCTGGGCCGTTCCTGGCAGGAAGAGACGCAGACGCGCGTCATCAGCCGCCACGGCGTGTCGCTCGGCTGCAATCATGCGATCGAGGTGGGCGATCAAATCGAGTTGCACCGGCGTGACCGCGCAGCATCGGTGAAAGCACGGGTGGTGTGGCGGCAGGCGCGCGCGGGCGGGCAGTTTGAGATTGGGCTGGAGTTCCTGCATTGCGACAATTTCTGGGGCGAAGATTGGTATTCTGCCGAGCCTCTGTTCCTGAACGACACGCCGGCTAAAGGCCTGGTTCGGTAATCTACAGGGTTTTTTGCCGCCTCCGCGTTCAGCTTGCACGTGCCCGGACTCCAGACTAGAATCTTCACTGTCGATTTGGTTGTTCTGGTTCGATAATCCAACTTTTGGGAGATGCCTATGCGACGAATACTTCTAGCGCTGGTGGCGCTCTGTGTTACCGGGGGCCTGGCGGTGGCGCAGTACGGAAAGCCAGCAGCGAGTTCCGGCAGCAAGCCGGACTTCAACATCACCGCTTCGTACATCGAAGCGTGCAGTTGCGACATGTTTTGCCCTTGCTACTTCAACCCGCACTCCACGCACAAAGGCGCCGATGGCAACTACTTTTGCGAAGCCAACCTGGTGATGAAAGTGGATAAGGGCTACTACAGGAACGTGAAGCTCGATGGCGTCAAAGTGTGGATCGCCACCGACCTGGGGCACGAATGGGCGGATGGCAAAATTTCCTGGCTTGGGCTGACCTTCGATACTTCCGTGACCGAAGCGCAGCGCAACGCCATGGTGGATATCCTCCCGCAGCTTTATGCTCCGAATTTCAAGCTGGTAGGCGTGGATTCCGCGCCCATCGAGTGGAAAATTGACGAAGCCAAGGGCGTAGCCACCGCACGGCTGCCTGACGGCAAGGGCGAAGTCATCCTGGACCGCTGGAAAGGTCCGGACGGCAAGAAAGAAAGCGTGCTCAGCAACGTGAAATACTTCAACGCCCAGTCCAATACCGGCTTCCGCATGTGGAAGACCCGGCAGCATTCCTACAACAACCACGGCAAGCAATTCGCCTATGCCGGCACCAACGGTTTCCTGATTACCCTGAATTTCCACGGGCAAGCCAAGCAGGCCGCCGACTAGGAAAACGCTGGCATCGGCGCCGAATGTTCACCGAGGCAGGCCTTTACGGCTGCCTCTTCTCTTTGCACCCTGCAGGATGCGTCATCGGAAAACGCGGAGGTTGCGTTTCGCGGTCTAGTCGAACACGTCTTCCACATCGATTTCGGCGGGCTTGCGCGTGACCTTCCACTTCAGCAGGATGCCGCGGGAACGCAGGTCGGCAAGAATCGCGCGGCGGGTTTCTTTCGGTAACGCCTCCGGGGGAAATACTCCCGGCGTTTCGCGCGGAAAATGCTTCACAAAGAGCGAGGCCGTTTGCGCCGTGGCGTACGCGATCGGTGTACTGTAGAGGCCGCGCTGGCGAATCTGGTAAAGCGATGGGAAGCTGGCATCGCAGCGCACTTCCACCGCATGGTCCTTGCGCAGGCCGCGCACGATCACCGACGCGGCAAAGCGCGCGTTGTGCAACACGCCGCGCCGGATGAGCTTGGCCACGAAGCGCGGCGTCGGCGTCTTGGGGAAGCGCTTCACCGCGAGCCCGCGCGATCTGGAAAGCCGGCCCTGGCGGTACCAGCGGCGCAGGCGGTCGATTTCGTTGCCGCCGATTTTCACTTCCAACTCGCGCATGCGGATGAAGTGCGGCAGCGTGCCCACTTCGTCTTGCGCGGCCAGCACCACGGGGACCTCTCCGATGGGCGGCGCGAAGCGGAAGCGCTCGCGCTCGCTGAAGCGCTTGGCCAGATGGAAGCGCCCGCCGCGGTAGACCCGCGGGCGCGACACGGCTTCGTCGAACGAGCTTTCCGCCGACCACTGCGAGACGGGGTCCGCGGCCTCGGTGCTTTCATACAGCCGGATGTGCGCCGAGGCGACCAGGTCCATCACTTCCGCCGCGCGTTTCACCAGCAGATTGGTCAGGCCGGGGGCGACACCGGCGGTAATGATCGCCGCGCGGTGCTTTTCCTCGAAACGCTTCTCGTAGTGGAGTTGCTCAGCCTTGAAGGGATTGCGCCCCAGGTGCGCCGCCATGTCCAGGTAATGGCAGCGCAGGCGCAGCGTCGCGCGCAGCAGAATTTCGTTGAAGACCGGCGGTGAAGCGTTGATCAGGAGCTGGCAGCCGCGCGCCTCCCGCGCCACTCCCCACAGGTTGCGGGCATTCACCTCGCGGATTTCGATGGCGCTGTTCCGCGGGAAAAAGCGCCGTGCGCGAGCCGGGTCGCGGTCGCCGCACCACACGGTGTGGCCCTGCTTCGCGAGCAATTGAGCCAGCAGGGAACCGGTGGCCCCGGCCC
>JBOGNS010000504.1:0-4395 GCA_050747305.1 Candidatus Acidiferrales bacterium
ATTCAGCCCGAAGCGCAGCAGAAAATCCTTCGACGTGCGATAAAGAATCGGCCGGCCCACCACAGGTTTCCGTCCGGCGGTCGCGATCAACCGCTTATCCAGCAGCGTCTGAATCACGCCGCCGCAATTCACCCCTCGGATTTCGTTGATCTCCGGCAGCGTCACCGGCTGCTTGTATGCGATCACCGCCAGCGTTTCCAGCGCCGGCATGGTGAGCCGCACCGGCGGCTGGATGCTCTTGATGAAGCGCCGCAGCGATTCGTGATGCTGCACTTTGGTGGCGAAGCGGTAGCCGCCCGCCACCTTTTTCATTTCAATCCCGCGCTCGTCGCTCTGGTAGAACGCCGTCAGCTCCTCCAGCGCCGCGCGCACCTCCGCCTTTTCCGCGCCCAGCGCCCGCGCCATCTGCTCCACCGGCGCCGGCTCATCGGCCACGTAGATAATCGCTTCCACCGCCGCGCGCAATTCCTTGGGGTCCATGGTCAGAGGTACTGCTCGTCAATTGCCGACGTAATTTCTCCATCCGCGAACACGGTGGAAAACATCCGATGCTTGCGGATCACAATTTCACCGAAAGCGCCGGACTGCGTAATCACCACCGCCTGCAAACGCACCATCTCCAGCATCGCCAGGAACGCCACAATCATCGCGTGTCGCGAGGCGCACGACTCGAAAAACGCCACCAGCCGCACCGGCTCTTCGCTTGCCAGCAATTCCTTGCGCAGCAGGTCCATCATTTGCGCCACGGTGAACTGTTCGTGGGTCAGCTCGATGCGCGCCACTTCCCGGCGCCGCTCGAGCACGCCCTGGAACACGCGCACCAAATCCACCAGCGATACCACCATCTCCCCTTCCACGTCCTCGCCTTCGTACAGCGTGCGGTCCGGCCGCGTCCAGGTGTGAGCCTCGATCTGCTGTCTCTCGTAGAGCGCTTGCGCAGCGCTCTTGAATTGCTCGTGTTCTAACAGGCGATGCACCAAATCCGCGCGCGGATCGTCCGCCAGATCCGGCTCGGCCAGCGGGTCGCGCGGCAGCAACATGCGCGACTTGATGTAAATCAATGTGGCCGCCATGTAAATGAAGTCCGCGGAAACGTCAATGTTGAGTTTTTCCAGCGTGTGCAAATATTCCAAATACTGCGAGGTAATCGTCGAGATCGGAATGTTGTGGATGTCGATTTCCTGCTTCCGGATTAAATCCAGCAGCAAGTCGAGCGGGCCTTCGTAGGATTCCAGTTGTACTCTGTAGGCCGTGCCGTTGGTCACGCGTTGGTCCTGGTGTTCCACGTCTTCATGTAGCACAGGCTTTCAGCCTGTGCGCTTCCGATGTAGCGCCGGGCTTTAGCCCGGCACTTTTGCGCGGCAAATGCCGTCTACCGCTCGCCTTTGTCAACTGCCCACGCGAAAGAGCCATCAACTGTACAGCGAAAATGCCGGCCTGAAGGCCGGCGCTACATTCCGGTATCCGCGCATCAGCCGCCGGCCGCGGAAGGCTTGCCGGCACCGGCAAGGATTTCCTTGCGCAAGGCTTGGTAGCCGAGCGTCGCCTCGCGCACGCGCTGCATGGTTTCCGCGGCGACCTGCTGCGCGCGGCGCGTGCCCGCATCGAGAATCTCCAGCACGCGCGCCGGCTGCGCCTCGTATTCCTCACAACGCGCACGAATCGGCTCGATCCATTTCACCAGATTGTCGGCCATGGCGCTCTTGCATTCGATGCAGCCGATTTCGGCGGTCCGGCAGCCATGATTCGACCACGCAATGGTATCCGGCGGCGAAAATATCTTGTGCCACGAAAATACCGGGCACACCTCGGGATTGCCCTTGTCGGTGCGCCGCTTACGCGCCGGGTCGGTCATCATGTTGCGCGCCTTCAGGCGAATCGACGCGTCATCCTCGCTCAGCGAAATGTAATTGTTGTAGCTCTTCGACATCTTGCGGCCATCCGTGCCCGGCAGCCGCGGCGTTTCGGTGAGCCACACTTGCGGCTCCTGTAACACGCGCGCCAACGGCACGCCGGCATTGGCCAGCAGGGAGAGGCGATGATCCAGCGTGAGCGGGCGCAGCGCAGCTTCGGCACGCGCGTGATTATCGGCCGCCTTGGGTCCAGCAAGCGCCGTGATGTTCAATTGCGTTTCCAGATTCGCCACGGCCTCGGGCGTTGCGTTCGCCCAATCCACTTTGGCAAAAGCCGTATTGAAGCGGCGGACGATTTCGCGGGCCAGCTCGATGTGCGGGGCCTGATCTTCGCCGACGGGCACAAACAATTCCGCGTCGGGCCGGCCGTACATCACGATGTCTGCGGTTTGCAGCAGCGGGTACCCGAGAAAGCCGTAAGTGTGCAGGTCTTTGTCCTTCACATTGTCGAGCTGCTCCTTGTAAGTGGGGACGCGCTCAAGCCACCCAAGCGGAGTGACCATCGAGAGCAGCAAGTGCAACTCAGCGTGCTCCGGCAACTCGGACTGCACAAACATCGTACACTTCGCGGGATCGAGGCCCGCCGCCAGCCAATCGATGCCAATTTCAATGGTGTTCTGCGCCACCTGCGACGTGTCGGCGTAATCTGAAGTCAGCGCGTGCCAGTCGGCGACGAAGTAAAAGCAGTCGTACTCATCCTGCATGCGGATCCAATTTTTCAGCGCGCCGAAGTAATGGCCGATGTGCAGCCGGCCGGTGGGACGCATTCCGCTCAGCACTCGCGCGCGCGCCGCCACTACTTCGCTCCTTTACCCTGAGCCGCCGCTTCACGGGAGGCGAAGGGTTTATCCTGAGCCGCCGCTTTAGCAGACGCGAAGGACTTCCCGCGGACGGCGGTCTCCGGCGCTTCGGTAGATTCGCGCGACGCTTCGGCATCGCCGGAATCGGCGGTCTTCGATCCGGCTGCCGCTTTCTTCGGCGCAGCCTCGCGCTTGAACTCGAAGCCGGCGCGCGCCAGCAAGTCGCGAGCAATGACCATGCGCTGAATTTCGCTGGTGCCTTCGTAGATGGAAATCACGCGCGCGTCGCGATACATGCGCTCGACATCGCTTTCGCGCGAATAGCCGGCGCTGCCGTGCACCTGCACCGCTTTGTACGCCACGCGGTTGGCCATTTCGCTGGCGTAGAGCTTGGCGCGCGCGGCAAAAGCCCCGGCGCGTTGCGGCCGATTCTCGCGCAGCCACGCCGCTTGATAGGTGAGCACGCGCGCCGCTTCGATTTCCGTTTGCATGTCGGCCAGCATCCATTGAATGGCCTGAAACTCGCTGATGGTTTTGCCGAAGGCGCGACGCTGCTTGGCGTAGCGCACCGCTTCTTCAAACGCGCCCTGCGCGATGCCCACGGCTTGCGCGGCAATGCCCACGCGGCCGCCATCGAGCGCTTCGAGCGCGATCTTCAACCCCTGCCCTTCCTCGCCGAGACGGTTTTCGACCGCCACTTCGCAATCGTCGAGAGAAATCTCGGCCGATTTCGAAAGCCGAATGCCCATCTTGTCTTCGTAACGCGCAATGCGAAAGCCGGGGAAAGATGGCTCGACAAGAAATGCAGTGATCCCGCGCGCGCCGTCCTTGGGGCTGGTTTTTGCGAAGATCAAATACAATCCCGCCACGCCGCCATTGGTCACCCAGCTTTTCGTGCCGCTCAGCCGATACGACTTGCCTTTTTTTACCGCGCGCGACTGAATCCCGGCGGCATCCGAGCCGGCTTGCGGTTCGGTAAGACAGAACGCGCCGAGCATTTCCCCCCGCGCCAGGTGCGGCAGATATTTTTTCTTCTGCGCTTCCGTGCCGTGCTGGAACAGCGGCATGCCTACCACGGAGTTGGTCACGCTCAGCGCCACCGCCGTGGATGCGCACACCCGCGCCACTTCCTCCAGCATCACCACGTAGCTGGTGATGTCCGCGCCCGCGCCGCCCCAATCTTCAGGGATGAGCATGCCGCAGCAGCCCATTTCCCCAAGCTGGCGAATTTGCGCGGCGGGAAATTTTTCCTCCCGCTCCCACTGGCGGATGAATGGACGCATCTCCGCTTCCATGAATTGGCGGACCGTGTCGCGAATCAAGCGCTGGTCGTCGGTAAGAAAAAAGTCCATCAGCAGCGGTAACTGCTGATGCTAACACAGGCAGCGAGAGACATGAAGGACGTGAAGAGGTGAATGAGGTGAAGGAAGTGAAGGTGGCTGAAGTGAATGAAGTGAAGGACGTGAAGGACGAAGACTCAACTGCCGCATCCGTGGTCACATTACGCCCCTCGCCGCCATCCAGTTCCTTCACCTTCCTTCACGTCGTTCACTTATTGATGTTCATATTTCCATCGTTTGTGTACATGCCTGTGATAGCATGGCAATGGGAGGAAGCCAATGACCAGGGTTCGGCGACGGCTGACTCACAAACACTTCCGCCTGGACGGCGCCACAATCGGG
>JBOGNS010000505.1:0-9357 GCA_050747305.1 Candidatus Acidiferrales bacterium
CCGTCCAATGTCGTGTAAATGCGGAAACTCTGCTCGCTGAGCACCGTTTCGTCGTACCGCTCCGCGAGGTGGTCGCGCACCATGTCCACAAAATAGGGCGCGGAAGTATCCGTGCGTCCCGGCCGTACGAAGGTCAGCTTCTCCTTGCGCGCTGCTTCCGCCTCGGCCTTGGTGATGTACCCGTTTCCCACCATCTGCCCCAGCACGCGGTCGCGCGCTTCCTCCGCCCGCTCCGGATAGCGCTCCGCTGCCGAGTAACGGTTCGGCGAACGGATAATCCCCGCCAAAAACGCCGCCTCGGCCAGCGTCACCTCCCGCAGGTCTTTGCCAAAGTAGGCTTGCGCCGCCTCGCCAAAGCCGCGAATCGCAAAACTTCCGCGATTGCCCAGGTAAATCTGGTTGGCATACAGCTCGAAGATCTGCTCTTTGGTGAATCGCTTTTCCAGTTGCAACGCCACCAACGTTTCTGCCGCTTTGCGCCGCCACTCGCGCCGCAGGTCGAAGAAGAAGCTGCGCGCCACCTGCATGGTGATGGTGCTGGCGCCTTGCGTCATCTCGCCGCTGCGCAAGTCGGCCCACGCCGCCCCCACTACGCGAATCGGATCGAACCCCGCATGATCAAAGAAGCGCTTATCCTCAGCGGAGATTACCGCGTGCAGCATCGCGTCCGGCACATCGGCAAACCGCATCAACCGCCGCTTCTCCCGCGTGCTGTCGAACAGGTTCGACAGCAGCTCCGGCTCCAGCTCCGCCGAGGCCAGTTCCCGCCGCCGGTCCGTCGCGCGGATGCGCGCCACCTTCTTCCCTTGAAAGTCGATGCGCACCCCGCTGTTATCGTCCCCAAAGTAGGAATGCGACGAGGGATAAATCTCCACCGACGACGCATTCACCCGATACACCCCCGGCGACCCCGCCACCGGATCCGTGTGATAGCCCGTACGCTGCAAATGCGCCACCACTTCCGACACCGCCAGCGTTTCCCCCACATACACCCGCGGCGGCGCTGCAAAAATCAGCGACGTGTTCGAGAAGATCGGCCCGCTCATTCGCGCGTCGATCATCCGCGAATACTTGATGTAGTAGTCGGTGAAGACCCCGGTGCCCGTGAGGAACAAGCCTCCGGCTGTGACCAGCAGCGCCAGCCCCAGCCGCGATGTCCAGAACCCTTTCCTGAAGCGAATACGCAAGCGAACTTACTCCCTCAGCTCCTGTCGACTACTCCCCTCAGCTCCTGTCATTCTGAGCCCGCGTTTTGCCTGCGGCCCGCGAAGCGGGACGCAGGCAGCGGGCGAAGAACGCTTCTCCATCCGCCGCTTTCCGGCGGATGAATCTCAGGGGTACTCTTTGGCTCGTGGTTCGACCGGGAGGAGCTCAACCGAGCCCTCCTTTACTATTGTACTCGCTCGGCGGGCTGGGCGTTCGCGCAGACTTTTATTTAGATGCGTAGGGGCAGGCCCCCGTGCCTGCCCTGATAGCGGCAATCAGCCGCTTCCGGTCAGTATCCCCGGTTATCTACCTGCGGACTGAAATTCAGCTTCATCGTATAGCCCAGAATGGGCACTTCCACCGTATAAGGGAGGCTGATCTGCACCCGGCGCGTCTGCCGCACGACCCGCAACGCCTCCCGCGACGCCGGAATCTCCAATTCCTCCACTTTTCTCCAGATCGCCGTGCGGATGTCGGCTTCGGTTTGGTTGCTGACCGCCGCGTACCGCGCGGTCTGCTCCATGTGGTCGCGCAACTCGTAATCGTTCACAAACGGCGGGATCACTTTGAACGCCAAATACACCAGCAGAATCAGTATGGCAATCCAGATGATCGCCTTCGTGTTCCCCCCGCCGCGCTGCCGTCTGCGGATTGCCTTCCCGTCCATGGTCCGCCGCCCCCTTTTGCGGCTTGCGCGGTGATGCTAGCACCAGCCTTCGCGCCGTGTCGAGAAACACCCCCGCCCTTGCTACCTTTCTCTAAATAGGTGCTTTCGGGTGTCACGCGGGCTAATACGCTCGAGCGAAAACTGCCTTTTCCTTTGCGGGCTTCGAGCAATAGATGCACACGCCGGAAGCAGAAGTGGTTGACGCGCCGACTGCGGCCAAATCAAGCGGGATGCAGCGCATGGTGGCTTTCGTCTCTTCCTTAATGCTGGCTTCGCACTCCGGGCTGCCGCACCAGTGCGCCAGCGCGAAGCCGGACTCCACCGCCGCCTTGAATTCGGCGTAGTCCTTCGGCGTACGCGTGTTGGCTTGGCGAAACGCGAGCGCGCGGTCGTGCAGCGCCTGCTGAATCTGCGCCAGCAAATCGTTCACCGCCGCCGCAATCCCCGTCTGCGCCACAAACGACTTCCCTTCCTTCCCCGGCCGGTCGCGCCGCGCCAGCACCACCTGACCCTTGGCAATATCCTTGGGGCCAATCTCCATCCGCACCGGGACGCCGCGCATCTCCCAATCGTTGAACTTGAACCCGGGCGTCAGCCCGTCGCGCTCATCCAGCTTCACGCGAATCCCCGCCGCCACCAGTTCCTCGCGCAGCTTGCGCCCCGCATCCGTGCATGCCGCCTTCTCCTCCTCCGACTTGCCGATGGGCACGATCACCACTTGAAACGGCGCCAGCTTCGGCGGCAGCACCAATCCCTGGTCATCGCCATGCGCCATGATGATCGCGCCGATGAACCGCGTCGAAAGCCCCCACGACGTGGTCCAGCAATGCTGCAACTGCCCCTGCGGATCCAGATACTTCACGTCGAACGCCTTGGCGAAATTCTGCCCCAAAAAATGCGACGTACAGGATTGCAGCGCTTTGCCGTCGCCCATCATCGCTTCCAGCGAATAAGTCGTATCCGCGCCCGCGAACTTCTCCGCGTCCGACTTGCGCCCGCGGATCGCCGGGATCGCTGCATCGTTCACCGCAAAGTCGTAATAGATGTCCAGCATCTGCCGCGTTTCCGCTTCCGCCTCTTCCCGCGTGGCGTGCGCCGTGTGACCTTCCTGCCAGTAAAACTCCATGGTGCGCAGGAAAAGTTTGGTGCGCAGCTCCCAGCGCACTACGCTGTTCCATTGGTTGTAGAGCAGCGGCAGGTCGCGGTAACTCTGCACCCACTTCGCCCAACTGTGCCCGATAATCGTCTCCGACGTCGGACGCACCACCAGCGGCTCCGCCAGCTCTTCGCCCCCGCCATGCGTCACTACCGCCAGCTCCGGCGAAAAACCCGCCACGTGCGACTTCTCTTTATCAATAAAGCTGCGCGGGATGAACAGCGGAAACGCCACGTTCACATGCGGCGGGTTGGTGGCCTTGAACCGCCGGTCCAGCGCCTGCTGGATGTTCTCCCACAGCGCCCAGCCGTACGGCCGCACAATCATGCACCCGCGCACTGGCGCGTAGTCCGCCAGCTCCGCCCGCAGCACAAGCTGGTTGTACCACTCCGCAAAATCCTCCGCCCGCGTCGGCAATTTCTGCTCAGCCATTTTGTTCGCTGGCTCCCGGTCGCATCCATGCCATCAACAGAAACTCAACAGCGTAAAGGCCGTGCATCCGCGTGTCAACCAAAGCTTCGCATGGCAAATTCGTTCCTCATTCTGAGATCGCACATCCTCGGCGTCGTGGCCGGCCAGTGCCCGCGAGCAAGAATCGCTCCCCTAGCCAGCGCGAGACGGTGTATCTTTCTCGCAGAGCCAATCCTTCGTCGAAAGCGCGGGAACCGCTTACGTGAGCGCCACCAACCCCAAGCCCGAACCTGCATTCGACGCCGCCGGCGCCGACTTGGCCCGCACCCAGCAACAGCTCACCGCCCAATACGCCATCGTCCGCGTCCTCGCCGAATCCGCCTCCCTCAAGGACGCCACTCCCCGGCTGCTGCAAGCCGTCTGCGAAAGCCTCGGATGGGAGCACGGCGCCATCTGGAGCGTGGACCGCGAAGCCAACGTCCTGCGCTGCCTGGAAATTTGGCACGCCCCCCACGTCAGTTTCCCCGAGTTCATCGCAGTTAGCCGGAACACCGCGTTTCCCCCCGGAATCGGCTTGCCCGGCCGCGTCTGGACCAGCGGCCGCCCGGCGTGGATTCTCAACGTGCAGGAAGATACGAACTTTCCCCGTGCCCCCATCGCCGCCAAAGAAGGGCTGCGCGCCGCCTTCGGTTTCCCCATCCTGTTCGGCGGCGAAGTGCGCGGCGCCATGGAATTCTTCACGCGCGAACTCCGGCAGCCCGATGAAGGCCTGCTGCGTATGATGGCCGCCGTCGGCATACAGATTGGCGACTTCCTCGAGCGCCAGCGCGCGCAAGAGCAGCTCGATCGCCTGTTCGAGCTTTCCATCGACATGATGTGCATCGCCGGCTTCGACGGCTACTTCAAGCGCCTCAATCCCGCTTGGGAGCGCACCCTCGGCTGGAGTAATCAGGAACTGCTGTCTCAGCCCTACCTCGATTTTGTCCATCCCGACGATGTCCCCCTGACGCTGGCCGAAGCCGGCAAAGTCGCCCACGGCGCGCAAAGCATTTTTTTCGAGAACCGCTACCGCTGCAAAGATGGCGCCTACAAATGGCTTTCCTGGCACACCACTCCCTCTGCCGCGCAGCAGTTAATGTACGGCGCGGCCCGCGACATCACCGATCGCAAGCGCATCGCAGAAGAATTGCAGCGCGCCCGCGACGCCGCCGATGCCGCCAACCGCGCCAAAAGCGATTTCCTCGCCAACATCAGCCACGAAATCCGCACCCCTATGAACGCCGTCATCGGCATGACCGAGCTCGCGCTGGAAACCCGCCTGACCCGCGAACAGCGCGAATACCTCACCGCCGTCCAGGATTCCGCCCAGTCGCTCCTCGCCGTCATCAACGACATCCTCGACTTTTCGAAGATCGAAGCCGGAAAAATCGATCTGGAAACCGTCGAGTTCAGCTTGCGCGACCTGCTCGGTGATTCCCTGCGCATTCTCGGCCCGCGCGCGCATCAGAAAGGCCTGGAGCTGGCCTTCCATATCCCTTCCGACGTGCCGGACGAGCTGCTCGGCGACCCTACCCGGCTGCGCCAAATCCTCACCAACCTGGTCGCCAACGCCATTAAGTTCACGCCGCGCGGCGAAGTGGTGGTGCGCGCGGAAAAAGAAGCCGACTTCGATGGCGCCGTCGCGCTGCACATCAGCGTGGCCGATACCGGCATCGGCATTCCCCCGGAAAAGCAGGAGCACATCTTCAAGAGTTTCGTTCAGGTGGATAGTTCAACTACCCGCGAACACGGTGGCAGCGGACTCGGGCTGGCCATCGCCAAGCAGCTCGTCGATCGCATGGACGGACGCATCTGGGTGGAAAGCGCTCCGGGCCACGGCAGCACGTTTCATTTCACGGTGCGCCTCGGCGTGGGCCGGGGCCGGCAAGCCCGCCGCCAAGCGATCGCCGACCTTCGCCTCCGCAACCTGCCGGTGTTGGTGGTCGACGACAACGCCACCAATCTCCGCATCCTGGAAGAGATCCTGGCAAGCTGGGGCATGCGTCCAGCCACCGCTCCCAGCGCCCGCGCCGCCCTGGACATCCTCAGCGCCGCCACCGCTGCCGGGCGTAGCTTCCCGCTCATCCTCACCGACGCCAACATGCCCGAAACCGATGGGCTCGAGCTGGCGGAACACGTTCGTCGGAATCCGCAATGGAGCCGCAGCACCGTGGTACTGCTCACTTCTGCCGGCTATCCCGGCGAATCTGAACGCTTGCGCATGGCCGGCATTGCTGCCTCCCTGATCAAGCCGGTCAAGCAGTCCGACCTATTCGACACCATCGTTACCGTGCTGGGGGGCGCCGCGCCCTCGGATCGCTCCCTCAAGCCGCAGGCCCGCAAGCGTGGGCCTTCGCGCTCGCTGCATCTCTTGCTGGCGGAAGACAACCCGGTCAACCAGCGCCTCACGGTAAGCCTGCTCGAAAAGCACGGCCATCAGGTGGCCGTAGCGGCTAACGGACGCGAAGCCCTCGAGCGCTTCCGCACCAACCATTTCGACGCCATTCTGATGGACGTGCAGATGCCGGAACTCGACGGCTTTGAGACCACTGCGGCAATTCGCGCCGAGGAACAGAGCAGCGGCCGTCACATCCCCATCGTGGCTCTCACCGCTCATGCCCTGAAAGGCGACCGCGAGCGCTGCCTCGCCGCCGGCATGGACGCATACGTCTCCAAGCCCGTGCAGCCGCGAATGCTCGCGCAAGTGCTGCAAGAAATCACTGCTGGAGCCCCGCCGGCCCCCGCATCACAGGCGAAGTCGAAGCAACCTATGGTCCTCGATGAGCGCGACCTGCTGGCTCGCGTGGCAGGCGACCGAAAGCTCCTGCGCGAGATGGCCCGCATCTTTCTGGCCGAATCCCCGGCCATGCTCTCCCGCGTTCGCGAGGCCGTCGGACGCGGCGACCCCGAGCAAGTGCGCAAAGCCGCGCACGCCTTCAAGGGCGCCGCGGCGAACCTCTCGGCCCGGCGCGCGGTAGAAGCTGCATTGGAGCTGGAGAACCTGGCGCGGGGCGCCAGCCTTTCCGGCGCCACGGCGGCGCTTGCGCGGCTGGAGAACGAGGCAGCCCGCGTGGATCACCGCTTGCGTCGCCTCATCTCTGCAAAGAAAGTCGCCCGCAAGCGCTCTCGAACCGCGCGCATAAAACGCCGAACCCCTTCGTGAACCTGCCCGCTCGTTGGTAGTGTCTTAGTTTGACTCCACGAGTGCCACGATTTCCGCCACGTCCCGAGCCAAGTTAAGGCACTGCCTCAATTCTTGCCAAATTAAGGCACTGCCTCAATTCTTGAGTTGTTGAATTTTGAATTTGGAATTTTGGATTCCTGAAGCGATAGAAGCGCGAAAGCGAGAGTGTCCTCGTCAAATTAAGGCACTACCCGATCATTCAAAAACTTGACGAACAGCACCTCGTTCTGCTTCTCGTTGTAAATCAGCTCGTCCACCATCGCCCCGGCCATCAACAGGCCGAAGCCGCCGGGACGGATTCCCTTCTCCTCGCGCACCTCGGTGTGCTCGAAAGGCTTTTCGCGCGGATGGCTGATCGCCGCGTGCGTCAGCCCTTCGAAGCGGAACCCTTGTCCCGGATCGGCGATGCGATAGATCAACAGGCGCGGTGTGCGCACGTAAGCAATGCGCACTTTGCGCGTCGGGTCCAGCTTCCCGCCCCACTCGATCGCGTTCAGCAGCAGCTCGTGGAACGCCTGCCCCACTTTCGCACGCGCGTCTTCCGGCAGATCCATGTCCAGCTTGGCCATGAAACTCTGGATGCGTCCCGCCGTTTCCATGTCGCACGGCGCCAGCAACTCCACCCAGTTGGGCCGCGCCGAGAGCACTTCGATCGGCAGCTTCTCCTGCTTGCGTTCCAGCGTGCACCGCACCAGTTCCAGCAGTGACTCCGCATCCACCGGCTTGTGTACAAAGTCGTAGGCCTGCTCGCGCACCGCGCGCAGCAGCGTTTCGGGCGTGTCGTCGGTGGTCATCACAATCGCCGGCGGCGCGTTGCGCAGCTTTCCCATCTGGCTGAGCACGTCCAGCCCGGTCATGTGCGGCATCCACACATCCAGCAGCACCAGGTCGAACGCCGATTTGCCCATCGCCTCCAGCGCCTCGCTCCCGTCGGCGCACAACCCCACACCGTACCCCGCCTTCTTCAGGATTCCTCGCACCAGATGCCGCGTGGTGCGGTCGTCATCCACCACCAGGATTCTCTTCATGTGTACCTTCAGGTGCGTGTCCCGCGCAAAGGCCGCAACGTCCTATGCGTGTTGATGCTAGGCCGCCCTCCCGCCCCGGTCAAGCCAGGTTTGGCTCAAGCCATCCCGCTGGGATCTCGGGAGCACGCGAATGGTCGTACTTGTCAGCAACCGCAAAACCGTTCATACTGCCGCCGAGGATTGGTAATGTCTGAACAGCACTTAATTGAAGAAGTGTCGCGCACCTTCCGGGCCATGAGCCGGCGCGTGCGCGTGCGCAAGATCCGCAAACTCGCCGGTGAATCGCCCGCTGACGACCGCTTTATTCGGAAGGCTTTCCCGGATTTGTATCAGGAGGCTTTTCAAAAGCTTCGTCGAAAGCCTCGTCGTCGCGCGGCGGGTGCACGCTCGGTATCAGGCCCGCCTCGAAGGCGAGCCGCAAAGACTCGCTAGGCTCCAACCCTAACAGCTCTCCCCACTCGACTACCATCCTCCGTCGCTCGTTGCCGCCGAAAACGCCGCGCAGCACGGTTTCCAGAATGTTTCTGTCCGTCCAGCCTGCTTCGCGGGCTGCTTTAATCAATCTGTGCCTTTCCGCCTTGCTCATCGGTTTGCGCTCCGATCCGCTTCAGTTTGCAGGCGACCGTAACAGAGAATATCAGGTCAATGTCAACTGAAAATTGACGCCAGCCTTTCCTCTCGTGCGATTGCAAGGGCGATGCTACTTCGATAGAATCGCGGAAGCAGGCCAATGGCGGAACCCACACAGAAACCGAAGATTGCGATTGGCGCGGATCACGCCGGCTTCCACGTCAAGGAAGTCATCCGCGAGTTTCTCGCCCAGCAAGGCTACAACGTTGAAGACCTCGGCACGCACTCCGAAGAATCGGTGGACTATCCCGACTATGCGCGAGCCGTCGCCGAGCGCGTCGCATCCGGCGGCGCACAAATCGGACTCCTCGCCTGTGGCACCGGCATGGGTATGGCCATGACCGCCAACAAAGTGCCCGGCATCCGCGCCGCCACCGCGCACGACGAAAAGACCGCGCATCTCGCGCGCGAGCACAACAACGCCAACGTGCTCACCTTCGGCGGCCGCGTGCTCAGCGACGCGCAGGCCATCGCCATCGTGCGCGAATTTCTCAACACGCAATTCGCCGGCGGCCGCCACCAGCGCCGCGTGGACAAAATGAATGAACTCGACGGCCAGCGCCGCGCCTCCGGCGCCAAAGCCACGTAGGGGCAGTGCCTGCCCCTTTCGCGCAAGATGATCGAATCGACTGCGTCAGGTAAATGCGTGCAACATGCCGCTGCCGGCTCTTTGCTGCTGCAAAAATAATGCGTGTCATCCCGAGCGCAGCGAGGAATCTGCTTTTGACTGTTGAACGATGCGATCACTCTGGAGTCAGAGCAGTTCTGAGTTCTGAGTTCTGCGTTCTGCGTTCTGCGTTCTGAGTTTCAGCATGACCATCGAAACCAAACCCGCCACCCGCATGAACCTCTCGCTGGCCGACGCCGACCCGGAAATCGCAGAAATTGTGCTCAACGAAGCCCGCCGCCAGGCCACCGGCCTCGAACTCATCGCTTCCGAGAATTTCGTCTCCGAAGCGGTGCTCGAAGCCATGGGCTCGGTGCTCACCAACAAATACGCGGAAGGCTACCCCGGCAAGCGCTATTACGGCGGCTG
>JBOGNS010000506.1:0-12450 GCA_050747305.1 Candidatus Acidiferrales bacterium
AGAAGGCGGCGGCTCACGCGAACGGTGAGCTCGGGCTGTTGGACCGGCGGCGCGTCTCCGCGATTGCGCGCGCGGCTGCGGAGGTGATTGCCGGCCGGTTCGATGACCAGTTTGCGGTGGACGTATATCAGGCGGGCGCGGGCGTGTCGTTCCACATGAACGCCAACGAGGTGATTGCCAACCGGGCGATCGAGCTGCTGGGCGGGAAGCGCGGGCAATACGAGAAGTGCCATCCCAATGACCACGTCAATTTCGGCCAGTCCACCAACGACGTGTTCCCTACCGCGATGCGGCTGGCGGCAATCCTGCTGTTCAATGAGCTGCTCGCGGCGCTGCGCGAACTGGAGCGCGCGTTCGCGGGCAAGGGCAAAGAGTTCAACAACATCTTGAAGTCCGGCCGCACGCACCTGATGGATGCGGTGCCGGTGCGGCTGGGACAGGAGTTCGCCGCGTATGCCACGGCGATGCGGCGCTGCGGCGAGGTGCTGCGCCAAGCGCAGGATCAGCTTCGCGAGGTGGGGCTGGGCGGGACGGCAGTCGGCACCGGCGTGAACACGCACCCGCGCTATCAGAAGCTGGTGGTACGCACGCTAAGCCGCGTCTCCGGCGAGAAGCTGACACCTACCGATGACCTGCGCTACGCGATGCAGTCGAACCTGGCGATGGCGGTGGCGTCGGCGGCGCTGCGCAACCTGGCGCTGGAGCTGATTCGCATCACCAACGACCTGCGACTGCTGGCCAGCGGGCCGAACACGGGGTTGGCGGAGATTTCACTGCCGGCGTTGCAGCCCGGCTCGTCGATCATGCCGGGAAAGGTGAACCCGGTGCTGTGCGAGTTGGCGGCGATGGTTGGCTTTCAGGTGGCGGGCAACGATCAGGCGGTGGCGCTGGCGGTGCAGGCCGGGCAGCTTGAGTTGAACGTGATGATGCCGGCGATGGCGTGGAATGTGCTGCACGCGGCGGAGATTCTCAAGAACACGATGCGTCAATTGGCCGAAAAATGCGTAGACGGAATCGTTGTGAACAAGGAGCGTTGCCGCTACTACGCGAACGCAACGGTTTCCCTGGCCGCCGCGCTCAATCCCTACATCGGCTACGCTGCGGCCACGGAAATTGCCAAGGAGAGCGTGCGCACCGGCCGCGCCGTCACCGAGATTGCGCTGGAGCGCCGCCTGCTTGACCAGAAGACGCTGCGCAAGATTCTGGACCCTTATCGCATGACCGAACCTGCCGCACCGATTCGTCCGGCGCGCAGAAAGTGACCGCATGAGAGACGATCGCCGTAAGGGGAAGCGCGAGCTTGGTGCGGGGAATTCATCCGCGATGAGCACCAACGCTTGACCGCCCGAGGAGAACGCGCTGAAGGATCGCGTGTGCGGGAGGCGAGAGGTGCCCCAGCTTACTCGCACGCGCGTATTTGAGCCGCAATTTCGCGCTGCCGACGCTCTCGATAGGAGGCCGCTCCGCCGGTTTCTCCCCACTTGCTCCAGGTGTCTAGGCTTTTTTGGAACCAGGCGCGCGCCTCTTGGCAGGAGGCCCCGAGCACAGCGGCAGGGGCGCGCACCCTGCCCCCCGCCGCGTGCAAAAGACCGATGAGTTCGTAAGTGTCGGCAATCTCACGTAGGACGAAAAGGTCATACGGCATTTCAGTGCGCAGCTGGTGTGCCAGTTCCAGCGCCTTTTCATAATGCCGGAGAGTACCTTCCGGATTGCGCATGCGAACTAGCAGGTCGCCAACGAGTTGATGATCATCCACCAGGTCGCGCCGGGCATCAGGATCTTTGGCGGCTACCTGTTCCATTAGGCGCAGACTTCTCTCAGCCGTTTGCAATGCTTCCGGAAGGCGGCGAAGAGCGCGAAGGCGCAAGGCCGACTCGTAGAACGAGTAGATCCAGATCCTTTCGCTGTCAGAGCTGCCCGGGTCAGTCTGGGTGCGCGCGCGGCTGATACGTTCGGCTCGCTTGGTGAGTTGCAAAGCGAGATGGGGATCATCCGGCTCCAAAGCGCGAGCCAGTTTGAGCAACCCCAAGACAAGGTCACGCTGCGCTTGCGCGTTGTTCGGATCGGCTGCGGCCACTTGCTCATTGATCTCGAGGGCCTTGCGGCAAAAAATGACAGCCTCGGCGCGGTTGCCGGCGGAAAACTCAGAGGGAGAGAACAACTGTTCCGCCAAGTAGGTGTAAGCTACGGCCAACTCGCGCCGCCGTGACAAATTATCGGGGTCACGGTTTGCCAACTCCTCGCGTAGTCGTACCGTTTCGCGGTAGGTCTGAACGGCCCGATCAATCTCGCCGCGCCCGCCATAGGCGCGCGCAAGGCTCAACAGGCCATTGGCCACACTTCCTTGTCCGACTTCCGTCGAGACGACCGTGGCAAAACTTCGGAAATCTTCCAGTGCTTTTTCAAAACTCGCAAAGGCTGCTGCACTTTCCCCTTGCGCATAGTGCTGGTCGCCGATGCGAACCTGCGTAAATCCGCGCAGTCGCAGATCCGTTGCCTGGTGCGATGGATGGGCCACAATCGTGCGCGCAATCTCCGTTGCGCGAGTAAAAGCGACCAGCGCCTCGGGCCTTCGACCCGCGCGCACTTCGAGATCGCCCAGGGTCATGTAGCTCCCGGCGAAAGCTCGCAGGATCTTCAGGTCGTTCGGCGCACGGCCAGCAAGCCGTTCGAGCAGGGCAATAGCCTTACGATGGCTAGCCAACGCGCCTGCGGTATCTCCCAGGTGAGGGCCGGCGCGCGGGGCGCCCTGTACCGTGCCCAGCTTGCTGTAAGCTTGTGCCAGCTCCCATTGCAGTTCAGGGTCGCGGTTCGCTTCGAACGCCAGATTATCGAGGTAGGTCAAACCGGTAGAAACAAGTAGCTGGCGGGCCTTGGTGGAACCAGGCAGTGGCTGGATGGCGTCGTGGATGTCGAACACAAACGTGTTGGCCAACTGGCGTACCTGCTGGAAGCGCGACTCCGCGCGGCGCGCCTGATAGGTGGAGTAAGCAATGCCGCCCATCAGGCTGAGCGCCACCACTGCCGCCGCGGCCAGCAAGGCGCGGTGCCTGCGGACGAACTTCTCGGCTCGATAGCGAATCGTTTGCGGACGCGCCAGAACGGGGCGACTGCTCAAGTAGCGTTGCAGGTCGCTGGCCAGCATCTCCACCGAGCCGTATCGCGACCGCGGCACCTTCTCGACGGCCATGAGCACAATGCGGTCAAGGTCGCCACGGAGCTTTTCGGGTGCGATCGCGAATGGAACCCCGTGCGCGCGTGCCCTGTGCGCGGCCTGGCTCGCGGCGAGACCTCATCCTCGCACACGGTCTTGAGTAGCGCGGCTGGCGACAAGCTGGCGATCTGGTGGGCCGGGCAACCGGTCAGCAGCTCGTAGAGAAGGACACCGAGCGCGTATACGTCCGATGCAACGGTGACTGGTTCGCCCTTCACCTGCTCCGGGCTGGCATACTGCGGCGTGAGCATGCCCAGACCGCCCGCCGTTACGGTCAGATCCTCTTCGCCTTCCTCCACCAGTTTAGCGATGCCGAAGTCAAGCAGGCGCGGCTGTCCCTGCTCGTCCACCAGAATGTTGTTGGGTTTCAAATCGCGGTGCACGATCAGGTTGCGGTGTGCGTGCTCCACCGCATCGCAGACTTGCAAAAACAGGCGCAGGCGCGCCTGCAGGTCAAGCCGTTGCGTGTCGGCATGATCCAGCAGGTTTTGACCTGCAACAAACTCCATCACGAGGTACGGCAATCCGTCTTGCGTACTGCCCCCGTCAAGAACGCGGGCGATGTGCGGGTGTTCGAGGCGTGCCAGGATGCGCCGCTCCCGCTGGAAGCGGCGCAGGATGGTTCCGGTGTCCATCCCGCGCTTCACGACCTTGATGGCGACATCCTTCTGAAAGACGCCGTCCCCGCGGCGGGCGCGGTACACCGTGCCCATTCCCCCCTCGCCGATACGCCCCACGATCTCATAGGCGCCGATGCGTGCGCCGGCTGTGATTCGCTCGCCGAAGGAGCGCACCGCCTCGCCGACGGCCGCACCCAGGCCCTTCGTGGTCTTGCCGTCCGCCTCCAGCAGGCGTTCGACTTCGTGCTTCAGTTCGGGGTCACCGTCACACCGGGAAGCAACGAAAGCCAGGCGTGCGCCCGCCTCCTGCTCGAGGGTTTCGAGGAACAGGGCCTCGATGCGGCGCCAGCGTTCGGGGTCCATCGCAGTCATGCTGGATTGAGTCTCGTGGCCAGCCAGGCCTCGGCGGTCCGCAGGTCACGCCGGACCGTGGCGACAGAGAGCGTCAGCGATTGTGCGGTTTCTTCTTCCGTACAGCCGCCGAAGTAGCGGAACTCCACGATACGACACTTGCGCTCGTCGAAGCGAGCCAGTTCGTCCAGCGCGTCGTTGAGCAGCAGCAGATCCACGGGCGGCCGGGCGGCCGGGACATGCGCGACTTCGGTTAATTCCACCTTCACCGCGCCGGCCCCGCGCTTGGCAGCCAGCTGGCTGCGCGCATGGTCGACCAGGACCTGTCGCATCAGGTGTGCCGCGACACCATAAAAGTGGCCCCGACTTTCCCACTCTGGAGTTCCCTGCTCCACCAGACGCATATAGGCTTCGTGGACCAGCGCGGTAGGCTGCAGGGTCTGGGCGTGGCGCTCGTCGGCGAGGTAGCCGGCGGCGAGCCGCCGCAGGGTATCGTACACGATGGGGATCAGCGCGTCGCGCGCCTGCGGGTTGCCGCTGTGCCAGTCGCGCAGCAGTTGCGTAACACGAGCCATGTCTGAACTCACGGTGCTCACCCCGGCAAGGCCGTATGGGGAGCTTACCCCCACTCTGTCCGTTGCTGCCACAATTTTTCATGCGTTGTGAGCGGATTTGCCAGCGGATTTCGCCCATACAGGTGAAGCGGAACATAGCCGCAGAACTGAAAAAACAAACAAGGAGAAATAGAACCATGAACAAATGTATGAAAGCCTGTGCCCTGCTGTTGTCGACCGTCGCGTTCGCAGCGCCTGCTTTTTCCCAGGGCGGAAAGAACACCGGCCCGCAACTGGTCAAAGATGTGGATCAGCCTGCCCGGCGGCCCTGGGCCCAGCAGTTTATTCTCGGTCAATCGCAACCCACCAATGACTTCCTGGTTCCCAGTGACAAGCGCGTGGTTGTCGAGAGCTATTCTGTGGGCGGGCCGAGTTGCTGGACAGACCAAGGATCTCACCTTCGCTTTTCGGCGGACATCTTCACCAACAACATCACTAACCGTCACTTCCTGAAGGCCGACCGATTCGACTATGCCATCGGGTTCCAAGTGCGGTCCGAATGGCTGGGTACGGGGACAGTCCGGCTCTACCTCGATCCTGGCTCGCTTGTTCATTTTGCGATGAATCATGCGGGCGCCACCGCACTCCCAATCACCTGTCGCATCACTCTGAGCGGTCACTTGGTGGACCCCCAGTAGACCGTACAAATGAGAGCCCAATCGGCTTTGGAATAGCCATGAAGCGCGTCCAGCAGCGAGCCGGGCGCGCTTCACTTTTCGCCGACGCCGCATCCTCTGCCCGTGTGGCCGCGCTCTCGTTCGTAGACCGTGAGCGGTTTTGCCGGCGGATTCCGCCCATACCGGTGAAGCGGATAGAACCGCAATCTGAAAAGACAAGATAAGGAGACAAGAAAATGAAGTTCAAGAACATGACCGGAAAGATTCACCTGTTGTTTGTGGCCGTACTCGCGCTGGCGGTGGCTCCACTGGCCTCGGCCCAGTCCACCGAGCCGGTCGAAGTGACGTATCACTGGGGCGCCATCCACAAAGGGCCGGGGCAGGCCCTGGCGATCAACTTTAGTGTTCCCGACAGCGCCGACCGCCCGGCGCCGCTGCCGGTGGAGTTCCAGCTCACGGACAAGAATGGCAGGGTCCTCTACAGCAACACCATCGCGCTTCCTGCGGTGCAGTCGTTTGCTATGGCGTTTGTTGCCCCCTCCGAGATCAAGTTCGCGAAGGCCAACATCGAGGCGGATATCTACGCTCTTATTGATCCGAACGTTCGCACGCTTGTCCCCTCGTTTCGGGTGCAATTTCCGGCGGGGACGAGCTTGCCCGCGGTGCAGTTCACCGCCACGCTGGAGGTAATCGACGCGTTCACCGGGCGCGTGCAGATTTTCTCCAACACGCCGCGCGCCACCGTTCCAAACGCACCCGACGTCCCGACGCCCTAGTAGCAGGCGGGAGCAGGGCCTGCGGCACGGATCGCAGAGTCTGGTGCGTGCGGACTGAACCTAGGCTCTGGCCTTATCCGAGCTGGCCGTTGCGGCAGTTCCACGCAGCGGCCATTCATTTTCGGGAGCGAGAAGGTAGCGGCTACGCGTGGCGCTGCGAGGCCGGGCCGCGTTCGAGGAGTTGTTCCTTGCGGTAGACGAGGGCGTTGATGTCGTAGGTGGCGAGCTCGAAGCCGTGGCCGTGGGTGATGGCGTCTGTGGGGCAGGATTCGACGCAATAGCCGCAGAAGATGCAGCGCGAGTAGTCGATGTTGTAGACCGACGCGTAGCGTTCGGCGGCGGAGATGCGCTTGGCGGCGGTATTCTCCGCGGCTTCGATGTAGATGCATTGCGCGGGACAGGCGGCGGCGCACAAGAAGCAGCCTACGCACTTCTCCAGCCCTTGCTCGTCGCGATGCAGCACGTGGATGCCGCGGTAGCGGGGCTGAAAATTTACCGGCGCATCGGGATAGGCTTCCGTGACCGTTCTGCGAAACATATTGCGCAGCGTCACGCTGAAACCTTTGAACAGCATGACGAACGTTTCGGCGACTTCGCGCAGAGGGGAAGCCATACGTCTTGAATTTAGCAGGCTTCCCTGCCCTTCCGCAAATAGCTGACAGTCGACAGCTCACAGCTGACAGTCTCGACCCCTCAAACTGTAAGCTAGCTGTGAGCTGTGAGCTGTGGGCTGTCAGCTTCCAGCTCTCGCCGCGCTCCCTGCAATCGCGCGGATGATCTGCTTGCCGTGGAAGCGGCCGTTTTCGATGAAGATTTCGCCGGTGCGGTTGCCGCCAATGACCACGCCGGCCAAGTAGATGCCGGGGACGTTGCTCTCGTGGGTGTCGGGGTTCATGGCGGGGCGGTTGGTTTGCGGGTCGAGAGTGATTCCCAGCGCGCGCAAGAAGTCGAAGTCGGGATGGTAGCCGGTGAGCGCGAAGACGGTGGTGGCAGGAATCGCGCGCTCGCCGGCGCCGTTGGCCACCCATACTTGCTCGCGTTCGATGCGCGTGACGCGCGTGTTCAGCAGTGCTTTTACCTCGCCCGCCTTGATACGGTTCTCGATGTCCGGGCGCACCCAGTATTTGATGGTAGAGCCAAGTTCGGGAGAGCGATGTACCAGCGTGACGCGGGCGCCGGAGCGGAATAGGTCGAGCGCCGCCTCGGCTGCGGAGTTTTTGCCGCCAATCACCACCACGTCCTGCTTCCAATGTGGGTGCGGCTCGGAGTAATAGTGCGAAACGTGCGGGAGGTCTTCGCCGGGCACGCCGAGCAGATTGGGCAAATCGTAGTAGCCGGTGGCAATGACGATTTTTCGCGCCGGATACTGGTGGCGCGCGCCGCTCCGCTCCTCAGTGTTGACGAAGAAGCGCTGGTCGCGGCCTTCGACGCCGAGCACGGTTTCGTACAGCCGGAGACCGAGTTGATCGTGCTCGGCGCACTTGCGGTAATACTTCAGCGCCTCCGTGCGCGTGGGTTTCTCGCCAGCGCACACCATCGGCAGCCCGCCGATCTCGATCAGCTCCGGCGTGGTGAAGAACACCATGTTCTTCGGATAATGGAAGAGGGAGTTGCACAGGCAGCCCTTATCGATCACCAGCGGGCGCAGGCCGGCGCGTTTGGCTTCGATGGCGGTGGCGAGGCCGGTGGGGCCGGCGCCGATGCAAATCACGTCGTAGGTTGTCACCGAGACAGTGTGCTAGAGAGACGGTGACGCGGGCAAGCGCCAATGCGGTTGGCGACTTGCGTCGTGGGTTGAACGATGGAGGGCACAAGGAAAAAGGCAAAAGGAAAAAGGAGAAAGTGAGGGGAAAAAGGGAGGAGGAAAGCGGGGACGGCGGCGCCGGAGCTTCAGCGTTCTTTGGGCAACAGGTAGCCCGCTTCGCGAAACATGGGATGGCCCTTCAGGTGCGTGTAGAGGCGAGACGGCGCCACTTTCGCGTCGGCGGCGCGTGTAAAAGGAAAGGGCAAAAGGAAAAAGGCAAAAAGAGAAAAGGAACGAGAAAAAGAAGAGGAAAGCGGGAACGGGAGCGCCGGAGCTTCAGCGTTCTTTGGGCAGCAGGTAGCCGGCCTCGCGAAACAAGGGATGGCCCTTCAGGTGAGTGTAGAGGCGAGACGGCGCCACTTTCGCGTCGGCCATGTTGAAGAGGGTGGCGCCGGGCAGCCCGCATTGCTCGGCAACGAACTGATACACGTAAACCACGAACTGCGAGCAAAAGAATGGATGGTCCTTGCCGGCGAGGATGCGGTCGAGCAATTCATCCATCTGTGTTGGCGTGACCGGCTTGCCGGTGCCGGCAAAGATGGAGCAGAGGGCGCCGAGGTAAGAATAGCTCGCGCTGGAGTGCGTGGCATGGATATCGAACATCATTTTCGCGCAGGTGCCGGCGCCCGCGGCAACGCTGGGATTGGAGCAACGGAAGGCGACGTACTTGCACGGCAGATTCCCGACGCGCAGGTCGTTGGCGGTCACACCGTGCTTGTTCGATTCCACGATGTAGGTGGAATCGAACATCACGCCGGCGTGCACCGCGTCGGAAGCTTGCATGCCGGTCATGGCCTGGCCGAAGGAGATGAGGTTGTGCGTGGCGGTTCCGGTGTTGAACTGCACCATGATGTCGCCGGGTCGCAGGTCGCGGCAGCGTAGCTGGGCCATTGTGAGTCCCTCCCGCGACGATTGTGGCATACGCCGGGAACGCGGCAAGAGGCAAAGTGAGGGAGGTGTTCACGAAGAGCGAAGGGCGGAGGTTGTAGCGGAGCTTGCTCCCGCTTTCGCTACGGAGGCCCGCCCAGCAGAGAATGAATCACTTACTGCCGGAGCAAGCTCCGGCAGGGGAGAACGGCGGCAAGCCGCCGCACTCCATACGGGCTAGCCGGCCGATTCGGTGAGGCCCATCAAGCGGGACTTGAGGCTGCTGCTCATGGCGACCACGTCGGGCGCCCATTGCTGGAGGCGTTCGAGGCGATCCAGCGCGTCTGCCAGCCGCCGGCCTTCGGCCCAACTGAGTTGTAAGGCGTGGTCGCCGGATTCGCCGGCGCCCTCCAGCGCGCCGCGCAACTTCAGCAGCAAGCGCTCGTCTTCGTTCAGCTCGTCCTTGCGCTCGATGGCCTGGAAGTCCACCTGGAAGCCGTCTTTTCCCTGGCGCAGCAGGGTGGGGTCCACGGCGCGGATCAGGCCCACCAGCGTGAGGATTAGCTCGTCGACGGTGAATTGGATTTCCAGGTGTTCCCCCCCGCGTTTGCCCGGGTCAATCTTCCGCGAGCAACTCATGGAGTTCGGTTGCAAAACGCTCGAGTTCCGCGATGCGTTCCGGCGTGGCGGGCAACTCATCCTTCTTGAACACGAAGAACTCGCCGTCGCCGCGCTCGACGCGCGCGCCCAACTGTCCCGCGACGACGTAGGTCGCTTTGCCGTACACCTTTAGGCGGCCGCCGTCCTGCGCCGAGAGCAGCGCGGCGCAGTTGCCTTTCTTCACGCCGATGTGCTGCGCATACAGCGGAAACGCGGCAAACGAGAAGCCGCGGTCACGCAGGCGCTCCAGCACGGCCATCTGCTGTGTGCTCAGCTCGAGCATTTCTTAAGTTAACAGTCTACAGCTTACAGTCGACAGCTCACAGTTTACAGTGAGGCCCGCGAATAAGGGCAACCTGACCTCAAGGGCCGGGATGTTCGGCCCGCACATCAGGCTGTTACGGCTGGTCATGTGCTGCCGCCTGTCAACCGACGGCTGTGGACTGTCAACTGTTGACTGTAAGCTGTCGGCTGTTCGCTGCGAGCGGTCAGCTTGCGCAACTCAAGCTGCGGGATGGCTGGCTTCTTGCTGCTCTTCCCGCTCCTGCTGTTCGAGCGCGGCGAGGATGGAGCGCAGCGTGGAAATTAGTTCGTCGCGGCTTACCTGGCTCTTGCGAAATTGCAGGCGCAGGTTGAAGGACTCGCTCTCCGGCTTGAATTGGAAGACGAAGGGCTGCGAGCGCGGCCCCGTCGCTTTGTCTTCGCGACGCTCCTGGCGCGCCTGATCGCGGGTAAGCCCGCCGTGCAGGATGCGCCGGGCCATCTCGGCCATCTTCTTGTCGTTGGGCTGGCGCGCGATTTGGAGTAACAGCGATTTGGAGACGATTCCCTTCTCCACGCAGAACTTGCGCACCGCCGGCGGGATGTTGCGCAGGGAGAGCACTTCGGTGACCGAGGAGCGGGCGCGGCCAATCTTGCGCGCGATGTCTTCGTGGGTGTAATCGAATTGCTCGCCGAGGCGCGCGAAGCCATCGGCTTCTTCGAAGGCGGTGAGGTCTTTGCGCTGAAGGTTTTCGATCAGCGCGATTTCCAGGGCCTCGGCTTCGTCGGCCGACTTCTCGATGCAGGGAACCTCGTGCAGCCCTGCGGCACGCGCGGCGTGATAGCGGCGCTCGCCGGAAATAATGTCGTAGGCGTCTTCGCGCGGGTGCTGTCGCACCAGCAGCGGCTCAAGCACGCCCTTCTCGCGGATGGAGTCAGTGAGGTCGCGCAGGTCGCCCAGGGCCTTGCGGGGCTGGTCGGGGTTGGGGCGCACCTTATCGATCGGGATCATGCGCCCGATGGCCGCGCCGCTATAAGTGGTGAGCGCATCTACATAATGCGCGTCATGCCGCATCTTCAGTGTGATGGGCAATCCGATCCGCTTCGACACGTTGCATCACCTCCGCTGCAAGCTTGCGATACTCCAAGGCGCCCGGCGACTTGGGCGCGAACGTAAAAATCGTCTCTTTGTAGGCCGGGCTTTCTTCCAGGCGCACATTTTTGGAGATGCGCGTCTTGAAAAGGACGCTGCCGAACACGCTGCGAATTTGCTCGAGCGTGTCGCGGCTGATGTTGGTGCGCTTGTCGAACATGGTGATGAGCACGCCGGCGACCTTCAGCGCGGGATTGGGGCGCGAGCGCACTCGTTCGTAAGTTTCGAGCAGGTCGTCAGTGCCTTCGATGGCAAAGTAGGCGGCCTGAATGGGCACCAGCAAATGCGTGGAGGCCACCAGCGCGTTCACTGTGAGAATGCTGAGCGCGGGGGGCGTATCGATCACGATGTATTCGAACTCGCGCAGGATGGTCGCCAGCGCGTCCTTCAATTTGAAGGGCGCATCGAACTGGCCGGCGAGATGCACTTCCAGCCGCGAGAGCGAAAGGCGGCCGGGCGCAATGAACAGCATCGGGTCCTTGGTGGGCTTGATCACATCACGCAAATCGGCGCGCGCGTCACCGAGCACTTCGAACATCGAAGCCTGAATGTCGGTGGGATTCAGAAAAGCGATGGTGCAGTTGGCCTGCGGATCGAGATCGACGAGCAGGGTGCGCTTCTTGCGTTGCGCGATGGCGGCGGAAAGATTGATGGCGGTGGTGGTCTTGCCCACACCGCCCTTCTGGTTGGCAATCGACAGGATGCAGGTCATATGTTTAGGCGCGACAGCGCTCGGTTACCAGCATGTTCCCGAGCCGTCTCGCGATTCAGCCCCTCCTTCGCGCGCGGTGTCCAGAAATACAACGCCGGCAACCGCAGGCCCATATATGGGGCCAGCGCCTCCCCGAGGCGCTATACGTGGGCTAACTCTACAGGGAGAGGCCGGTTAAGTGCAAGAGGAAATTTGCGCCATCACACTTCCTACAGCAGATGAGGGTCGAGCCATGCCACGGGAAAGGTGGGGTCGGTCGGTTGGGGGTAGCTGACAGCTAGCTCACAGTCGACAGTGGATGAGCTCGGCAACTGTAGGCTGTCAACTGTGAGCTGTCAGCTTGCTGATTCAAGGCGGACAGACAGGAGTGTCTGTCCTACATTTTGTAGCGGCCGAGGTCTTCGTCGTTTAGGCCTTCGAGCCACTTGCGCAGCTCTTCGTTCTGGCTTTTTTCGGTGAGGGCGCTGGAAAGCTTGGAACTCTTCAGCACGGTTTCATCCACGTAGATGGGGCAATCCACGCGCAGTGCCAGGGCCAGTGCGTCGCTGGGCCGGGAATCCATGGACATCATCTGGCCTTCGCGCTCCATCCAGATGAGCGCGTAAAAGGTGTCGTCTTTCAGTTCGCTGACTACGACTTTGTGAACGTGAACCTCGAGGCCGAGGAGAAGATTGCGCAGCAGGTCGTGGGTCATGGGGCGCGGCGTCTGCACTTTTTCGATTTCCAGCGCGATGGCGTTGGCTTCGTAAATGCCGACCCAGATGGGCAGGATGGCGCTGCCGCGAGTGTCCTTCAGCACGA
>JBOGNS010000507.1:0-5377 GCA_050747305.1 Candidatus Acidiferrales bacterium
CTCGCACCGGTGGATAACCCCAAGGACCTGCCCGATGCGGACAAGGACGACGCCGTGATCCTGGCGGTGATGCGCGATGGCACGATTTTCCTCGGCATGGAGAAGATCAACGTGCCGGATATCACCCGGCGCGTCACCGATATGATCACCGGCCGGCTCGATAAGACCGTTTTCGTCAAGGCCGATGCGCGCGCGCAGTACGGCAACGTGGTCAAAGTGGTTGACGAAGTGCGCTCCGCCGGCGTGGACAACATCGGCCTGCTCACGGAAAAGAGTCGTGACGCGAAGGCCAAGGCCGAAGGTGAAGGCGGAAGCTGAGGTCGCGCAGTAGTAGCGGCAGGCCCCCGTGCCTGCCCGAAGTTTCAAGCAAGGAGTACTTCGATGGGAATGGCAGTTGGCAAGAAAAAAGGCGTCATCGCGGATATGAACGTGGTGCCGCTGATTGACGTGCTGCTCGTGCTGCTCATCATCTTCATGGTTATCACGCCGCTCACTCCGAAAGGGCTGGAGGCGCTGGTGCCGCAACCTCCTCCGCCCGGCGCGCAGGCGGATCCCGACCTGCAAGCCAAGACCGTGGTGGTTCAGGTGGGCGTCGGCGGCACGCTGAAGATCAATCAGGAAGACAGCTCTTGGACCACACTGGGCCCCCGGCTGGAGGAAATCTTCAAGACCCGCGCCGAGCGCATCGCCTTCATCAAAGGTGAAGATGCCGTGCTGTTTCAGGATGTGGCGCGCGCCATCGACATCATGCGCGAATCCGGGATCGAAAAAGTGGGTTTGATGACCGCAAAGGTTGAGGCCGGCCAGTGAGCAGCCCCATGTAGCGCGGGCTTTAGTCCGGCGCTTTTCATTGCACAGCCTAAGGAGACCAGCAATGCGCTTCACGTCTCGCACTTATCATCTCATCTTGGTTGTCGCGCTCGTGGCGGGCGCTACCGGCTGCAGTAAGCTGGCTGCGCGCGACAAGCTGAATAAGGGCGTGCACGCCTATAAAGCCGGCAACACCGAGGGCGCGGTTGAGCTTTTCAAGGAAGCCAAGCAGCTGGATCCGAACTTGCTGAACGCCCGCTTGTATCTGGCCACAGCCTACGCCTCGCAGTACATCCCCGGCGCGCCTTCCGAAGAAAATACGCGCAACGGCCAGCAGGCCATCGCCGAATTCAAAGAGGTGCTTCAGGCCGACCCCGACAATCTCAGCGCCATTGACGGCTTGGGCTCCATCATCAGCAACATGGCCGGTAATCCTTTCAAGCGCGAGCTCTTCGAGGAATCGAAGGGATATCACCAGAAGCACATCCAGCTCAGCCCCAACGATCCCGACCCCTACTACTGGATGGGCTTCATCAATTGGACCCTCGTCTATCGCAACAATGACCAGCTCCGCGCCGACTACAATCGCGACGCGCGCCGCCCCATCAAGGCCGATCAGCCCTTGCCGGAAAACCTTCGCGAGCAATTCGCGCAAAACAACGCGCAGCTGGTCGAGGAAGGCATCGAGAATCTGAATAAGGCCGTCAATCTCAAGCCCGACTACGCTTCGGCCTTCGCTTATCTTAACCTGCTCTATCGCCAGAAGGCTGACCTCACCGGCTCCGCCGAGGAGCGCGATCAGTTGCTGGCGCAGGCCGATCGGTACGTCGAGCAGTACAAAGACATCAAGCAGAAGGAACTCGAGCGCGCATCCTCTGGCGGCCTCCCCAGCACCTGATCCACGCGCCGCGCGCTGCATGTAGCGGCGACCTTTAGGTCGCCAAATTCCAGCCTGTAGCCAGGCCCTCCCCGAAAAGGCGAAAGTAAAAAGGCAAAAGGCAAAAAGGGAAACACGCCTCACCGTCGCGGCGCTCCGCTCGTTTTCCTTTTTCCTTTTTCCCTTTTCCTTTTCTATTGCCAGGAGCGCGCACGGCGGAGTCCCAGCAACCCCTCGGCGCTGGTTCTGGCAGCGCCCCTCCCCTTCGCCGTACAATAAAGAGTGATGTCCACATCCGGCCTACCGCATCTCGGCCGCTCCGCCAAGCGCGCGCTGGACACGCGCTTCGCCGAACTGTTGGGGAAGCTGAAAGCCAACCGCCCGGGCGACGACCCTGCGCTACTGCGCCGCGCCTTTGAGTTTGCCGCCGAGCAGCATTCCACGCAGCTTCGCCAGTCCGGCGAACCTTTCCTCTCGCATCCCATCGAAGTGGCGCACATCCTCGCCGACCTCAAGCTGGACGTGACCACGCTTTGCGCCGCGCTGCTGCACGACGTGGTGGAAGACACGAAAATTCCCACCGAGCGCATCACCAGCGAGTTCGGCGCGGACGTGGCGCGCCTGGTGGAAGGCGCCACTAAAATCAGCCGCCTGGAGTTCCTTGCGCCGGAAGCCCAGCAGGCCGAAAACGTTCGCAAGATGCTGCTGGCTATGGTGGACGACGTGCGCGTGGTGCTCCTCAAGCTCGCTGACCGCCTGCACAACATGCGCACCCTGCGCTTTCTGCCCTCTGACAAGCAGCAGCGCATCGCGTCTGAAACCATGGAAATCTACGCCCCCATCGCTCACCGCCTGGGCATGGGCCGCATCCGCTGCGAGCTGGAAGACCTGGCCTTCAGTTACCTCGAAACCAGCGCCTTCCTCGAACTGCAAAAACTCGTCGCCGCCAAAAGCCGCGCCCACGAAAAATTTCTCGCCGAAGTGCAGGACATGATCCGCAAGAAGCTGGTGGAAGCCGGCGTGCCCGCCGAAGTGGAAGGGCGCGTCAAGCGGCTGTATTCGATTCACCAGAAGCGGGAACGCGGCCGGCGCACGCTGGATCAAATCTACGACCTGCTCGCCGTGCGCCTGATCACCGACACGGTGAAGAATTGTTACGCCGCGCTCGGTGTGGTGCACCAGATCTGGCGCCCCGTTCCCGGCCGCTTCAAGGACTACATCGCCATGGCCCGGCCCAATCTTTACCAATCGCTGCACACTACGGTAATTCACCGCGGCCAGGCCTTCGAGGTGCAGTTCCGCACGCAGGAAATGCACCGCGTGGCCGAGCAGGGCGTAGCCGCGCACTGGAAATACAAGGACGGACGCGACACCGCCGACGATCAGGACCAACGCATCCAGTGGATGCGCCAGCTCATCGAGTGGGTGCGCGAGATGGAGGAGCCCAGCGAGTTTCTCTCCACGCTGAAGGTGGACCTCTACCCAGAAGAGGTTTACACCTTCACGCCCAAGGGCCGCGTGATCGAGCTGCCGCGCGGCGCTACACCCGTGGACTTCGCCTACTCCGTGCACACCGAAGTCGGCCACCAATGCACCGGCGCCAAGGTGAATGGCCAGATTGTGCCGCTGCGCCACACGCTGGCCAACGGCGACGTGGTCGAAATCCTCACCAGCAAGGGCCACGGGCCCAGCCGCGACTGGCTCGGTTTTGTGTGCACCTCGCGCGCGCGCAGCAAAATCCGCCACTGGCTGAACGAACAGGAGCAGAAGCAGGCCACTGACGTGGGCCGCCGGCTGGTGGAGCAGGAGGCGCGCAGCTTCGGTGTCAGCCTGAAGAAAATTCCAGATGAAGCGTGGCGGAAAGTGGCATCCGAGCATGGCGTCTCGAGCGCCAGCGACTTATACGCCGGGCTCGGCTTCGGCAAGTGGTCGGCGCGGCAGGTGCTGGCCAAAGCCTCCGGCGAGCCGCTGGTGGAAAAGCCGGTCGAGCCGCAGCCCAAGCTGGTCCGCGCGGTCAAGCGCGCATTCGGCATCCGCGATGCCGCTGTGCTGGTGCGCGGCCACGACGACCTGCTGGCCTACCGCGCCAAATGCTGCAACCCGATTCGCGGCGACGAGATTGTCGGCTACATCACGCGCGGGCGCGGCGTCGCCGTCCACAATAAAGATTGCCCCAACGTGCAGAAGCTGCTCTACCAGTCGGGCCGGCGCATCGCGGTGGAATGGGCCGGCTCCGACGAAGCCGTCTTCCCGGTGCGCGTTGTGATCCACGCCGCAGACCGCACCGGCATGCTGGCGCAAATCACCGCCGCCATCAGCGAAGCCAAGTGTAATATCCGCGCGCTGGCCACCTCCAGCGAAAAGCTGCACGCGCGCATCGAAATTGCGCTGGAAATCGCCGACCGCCGCCAGCTCGAGCGCCTGCTGGCTCAGTTGCGCAAGCTCCCCGGCGTGTACGAAGTCGACCGCCTCTTCCGCGTGTAGGTCCTGCCTGTCCGCCTTTCCCCGTGTAGCACCGACCCGTCTCGGGATGCCTCCTGTACGCCTCGCGGCGCGCTCCCGCTACACTAAATTGGGTAGAGTCTTCACCCGCGCCCGTCTCCTGTTTCGGCCGGATTGCGGTCGGCCCGGCGCGCGTGGCACGATAGTTTGGAGGCGTTGCGGCTGCAACGCCCGGCCTGCCCGGCTCATCTTATAGGTTAGGGGCTTGGTGACAGAAACATTTCCCTATCCCATCCGGGAAGTGCTACACTCAGCAACCTCGGAAGGACAGGAACGTGCCCGAGCAAGACAAGAGCAACATCGTCGGCCCCATGGACTTGCGGACGCTGGTGGATCACGCCTATCCGCGCGAGGCGGTGCACAAGCGCGACCTGCACCTGGGCGACCGCGTGCTCGTCACCACTCGCAACTCGACTTACTCAATCTGGGTGATGGGTGAAGGGCAATATCGCATCACCGGCGGCTGGTTCGACCGCCACGGTGAATCGCCCACCACCACCGGCATCAACGGATGCACTTGGGGCGGCCGCGTGATTCATACCGGGCTGGTTGCCGCGCCGGGCCTCTTCCTCGAATTCGGCAACGAAGTGATCACCACCCGTATTCAAGCCGTCCGCGTGATTCGTTCCGTCGAATCCAGCACCCTGAACTGACCTCGCACCGCAAAATCAAAGCTGGAACCACGGATGCACACGGATAGACACGGATTTATCTCTCCGGTTCTTGCTGCTTGAAATTCGGCCCGTCTCAGCATTCTCTGCGCCTCTGCGTTTTCTTTTGTTCTTTTTCCTGGGTGGCGGCTCTGTTACGGTGGGTTCCTCCGACAGATTATCGTCTTACTGCGGGCTGTTAGCTGTCGGCTGTCAGCTTTGTCTTTTTGGTCGTGGCTCTGCCGCGGTGCTTCCTCTAAGCTTGCTTTCTCGCAGGGAATAACCTTTTATTCCCGCAACCATGTTTCTTCATTCCTCCTATCCGTGTCTATCCGTGTGCATCCGTGGTTACAATTCTTTTATTTATGCCGCGAAGCGGTAGAGAAAATCTACGTAGCCTTTTTCCATGTCCGCCAAACCTTTCACCGGCTCGTCTGCCTCGATCACCAGATACTCGTCCACGCTGTGCGCGCCGCTGCCGTGGCCTAACCCAAAGATCACCAGCGGTAAATTCAATTCGCGCGTGAAGAGATAGAAC
>JBOGNS010000508.1:0-8434 GCA_050747305.1 Candidatus Acidiferrales bacterium
GCCGCTACATATGGAGGAGTCACGTGGGCTGGATTCGTCGCGAATGGACGCCGGAAAGCGCGGAGCACTGGACGCGCGAAGACTTCATCGCCGCCGCGCTCTCGGCGGCGAGCTACGGGCTGATCATCATCGGCGGCACGCTCTCGCTGCTCGCAAGCGTCACCGGATACGTGACGCTTGCGGCGGGCATCGTGCTGGCCGGACTGATGTACTGGGTGATCGATCCGAAGCTGCGCGCGGTCTCTACCGAATACGAAAAGAAGCAGGCGCAGTTCCTGAAGCGAATGGAGAGCATCACGCGCTGGGAGGAGCACGAATGAGCAACGTCGTCGTGAGTGCGCTGCTATTGCAGGCTACGCCGCCGGAAGGGCTGATCATGGCCATGGCGCTCTCCTACGGGTTGAGCCTGCTGGGCATGCTGCTGGCCTGGCAAAACTATCGCAAACGCAAAGGCGGCAAGGGGCCGCGTTCCGGCGGGGGCGCAGGGTCGTCGCGGGAGAAGAGCGAATGATGCTGCTGGTGGGGGCTGCGCAGCGACTTGGCCATCCGGCGCTGGGATGGATCATCCCCGGCGCGATCTTCGTGCTTTCGTTTGTGCTGACGTGGATGGTGTACAAGCACTTTTCGCGGAGGTCGCTCGAGTAATGCGGAGAAGCCCCGAGGCGGGAGCCTCGGGGGTGAGGAAGTTGCCTCTCGGGGCCGAGGAGAGAGAAAGCGTGTGTATGGCTGCGCGCAGCGCGATGCTGGTAGTAGGCGATATCAATGTCGATGTGCTGGCCCGTCTCGGCGGAGAGCTTGAAGCCGGCGGCGACAATATCGCATCGCAGTCCCTGGAGTTGCAGTTGGGCGGTGTGGGCGCGAACGTTGCGGTTACGCTGGCGAAGTGGGGCGTGGGCGCGAGGCTGGCAGGCTGTGTGGGACGCGATGCGTTTGGCGACTTCGCGCAGGGAGCACTCGCGCGGCATGGGGTCGATGTGCGTGCCGTCGCCCGCGTGGATGCGCCAACCGGGCTCTTCGTGGTTCCGGTGGAACCGGGCGGGCGGCGCACGGTGATTGGCGCGCGCGGCGCGAACGAATCAGCGCCGGCCCTGAGCGCATCAGAGTGCTTGGCTCACGTGAGCGCCGTGCATCTGGTGGGCTACACTTTATTGAGCGGCGCGACGGCGGCGTGGCTGCGCGGGTTGGTGCACGTAGCGGGCGAGCGCAGGATTCCGGTGTCGCTCGATGTGGGGCATGAGCCAAGCCGTGCGGCGCGGGACGCGGTGCTGGAACTGGCGCGGCAGGTGGATACTCTGCTCGTCGCTCAGGACGAAGCCGAAGCGCTTACGTGTGAAAGCGGCGAAGCGGCGCGAGCGGCGATCGCGCGGTGCGGCGCGCACGTGGTAATTCTGAAGCAGGGCGCGGCGGGCTGTCAGTTCACCTCAGACGGACGCTGGTGGAAGATTGCGCCGCTCGAAGTGAATGTGGTGGACACCACCGGCGCCGGCGATGCATTTGCGGCAGGATATTGGGTTGCGCGGCTGCGCGGGTGGGATACCGGCGATGCCGTGTCGCTGGCCAACGCTTGCGGCGCGGCGGCCGCCACCGTGCTCGGCGCGGGTGAAGCCATGCCCGGCCCAGCAGGGGTGATGCGCGTGCTCGAGCGGCAGGAGACCGGCGGGCCGGAGACGAGTGCGACGGCGCGGCTGCGGAGGTTGTTGCGAACAGAGGCGCGACCCGCACGCGCTTGAAGGGCGCTGCCCGGCGCTAGCTCACCGTAGCCGCCTTTTTTTACTGTGGACTGTAAGCTGTAGGCTGTCAGCTTTGCCCCCAAGGCGCCGTATGTAGAGGTCACGATGGAAGCGATGCCGGAGTGGAAGCAGGAGATGGATGCGCCGCGCCTCAAGCGGCTGGCGGACTTATTCGGCGTGACGAAACCGGTGATCGGCATGGTGCATTTGTGGCCGCTGCCGGGCGCGCCCGGGTACACCGGCTATGGCATGCAGAAAATCATGGACTGCGCGCGGCGCGATGCGGAGGCGCTGATCGCGGGCGGCGTGAACGGGCTGGTGGTCGAGAACATGTGGGACTTGCCGTTCCGCGTCGGCGCGGCGGTGGCGGTGGAAGCGGCTACAGCGCAGGCCGTGGCCGCCGCTGAAATTGTGAAGGCTTCACCGGTGCCCGTGGGCATCAATGTAATCCACAACGGCGGTGTGGTGTGCCTGGCGATTGCGCTGGCGGCGCAGGCGCGCTTCATCCGCGTGTGCATTTACACCGGCGCGCGCGTGTGGGATACCGGCGAGTTCGATCACGGCTGCGCGGCCGAGCTCACGCGCAAGCGCAAAGAGCTGCACGCCGAAGACATCCACTTTTTCTGCGACGTGGATAAGAAGCACTCCGTAGCGTTTCCCGGCATTGATCTGGCGACGCACATCCACTGGACGGAATTCTACGGCGCGGATGCGCTGATCGTCTCCGGCAAGATGACCGGCGAGGCGCCGGACGCCGGGGACGTGGCCGAGGCGCGGCAGCTTTCCTCCAAGCCAATTCTCATTGGCAGCGGTGCGGACGAAAAAAATATCGGCGCCTTCCTGCAACACGCCGACGGTGTGATCGTCGGATCAAGCCTGAAGCACGACGGCGTGATGGAAAAGGCCGTGGACCCGGAGCGTGTACGCCGCTTCATGGATGCCGTGCGCGCCGCGCGGGAGGCCGCCACGCCCGCGCGCGGCTAGCTCTGCCCCGCGCGTTGCACCGGCTCGAATGACGGTTGCAATCCGTCGCGCTTGGCGCGAAAATCCACGCTTTCCATACTCCGCGTCGAACGGAGTACAATGATCGCAGGGAGCATGCACATGACCTCGTTCCGACTCCCCTTACCCAGGAAGGGCCTCCTCGAGAAAATTCACGCGCTGATCGGATCGCCGCCGGTGCGGCTGGCGCTGGAAAGCGGTGAATCCGCCGGTCCGGCAGATGGCCGCGCGCTGGGCGCGGTGGTGATCCGCGACGACCGCACGCTGCTGGCGCTGTGCGCCCATCCGGATGCCGGGTTCGGTGAAGCCTACACCGAAGGCCGCGCGCGCGTGGAAGGGGACCTTTCGCGCGTGCTGGAAGCGGTGTTCGTTCACAGCGCCGCGGGTCGGCATTCCACGTGGCTCCAGCGCCTCACGCATCGGCTGGCAAAGTGGACGCAGCGCAACACCCTGCGCGGCTCGCGGCGCAACATTCATCATCACTACGATCTCTCCAATGATTTCTATCGTCTCTGGCTGGACCGCGAAATGGTTTACACCTGCGCGTATTTCCCCACGCCGAGCGCCACGCTCGAGGACGCACAACGGGCCAAGATGGAGCACGTCTGTCGCAAGCTGCGCTTGCAGCCGGGCGAGCGCGTGCTGGAAGCGGGCTGCGGCTGGGGCGCGCTGGCGCTGCACATGGCGCGCAACTTCGGCGCGCGGGTTCGCGCATTCAACGTGTCGCACGAACAGATCAGCTATGCGCGGGAGCGCGCCAAGGCAGAAGGGCTGGAAGGGCGCGTCGAGTTCGTGGAAGACGACTACCGCAACGCCTCCGGCGAATACGACGCATTCGTTTCCGTGGGCATGCTCGAACATGTGGGCCCGGAGAACTACGACACGCTGGGACGCGTGATTCGCCGCGCCATCGGCGAGCGCGGGCGCGGCTTGCTGCACTTTATCGCGCGCACCCAGCCGCGGCCGGTGAGCCCGTGGCTGCGCAAGCGCATTTTTCCCGGCTCCTACGTGCCCACGCTGCGCGAGTCGCTGCGGGTGCTCGAGCCGTTCAATTTTTCCGTGCTCGACGTGGAGAACCTGCGCCTGCATTACGCGGAAACGCTGCGGCACTGGCTGGAGCGATTCGATGCCGCGCGCGCCAAATTGACGCCGCCGCTCGACGATGAAAAATTCGTCCGCGCCTGGCGCTTGTATCTGGCCGGAGTGTGCGCGGGATTCCGCTCCGGCGTGCTGCAATTGTTTCAGGTGGTATTCGCAGGCGCGGCGTGGAACCGATTGGCGTGGACGCGCGCGCCGCTTTACACCGATGCGCCTGCGGAAGAATCAGCCGCGCAACCGGAGACGCAATGGATCGCTGCGAAATCTTGATTGTCGGCGCCGGGCCGGCGGGTTCGGCGTGCGCGCGCCACCTCACGCGCGCCGGGCTGGACGTGGCGATGCTCGAACGGCACAGCTTTCCCCGCGACAAAGTGTGCGGCGGCTGGGTCACGCCCGCGGTGCTGGAGGAAATGGAAGTCGATCCCGCGGACTATGCGCGCGGGCGCGTGCTCCAGCCGATCAACGGCTTTCGCGTCGGACTCATTGGCCGCGCCGGAAAAGACATCGAGTACCACCGGGTGATCAGCTACGGCATCCGCCGCTGTGAGTTCGATGAGTATCTGGCGCGGCGCTGCGGCGCGCGGCTGATGGAAGGCGCGCCGCTGGAAAGTCTCGAGCGCGCGGGCGATGAGTGGATTGTGAACAACCGCATTCGCACTCGCCTGTTGATTGGCGCTGGCGGTCATTTTTGCCCGGTGGCGCGGCGGCTGGGCGCGAACGCGCGCAGCGAAGTGGCCGTGGCGGCGCAGGAAATCGAGTTCGAGATGGACGCCGCGCTACGAGCGCAGTGTGCCGTGCGCGCCGATGTGCCCGAACTTTTCTTCTGCGGCGATCTGCGCGGCTACGGCTGGGCCTTCCGCAAAGGAAATTTTCTCAACGTCGGACTGGGCCGATTGAGCGAACAACGGCTCGGCTCCCACGTCCAGAGCTTCGCCGCTTTCTTGCGCGAAGCGGGACGCATCGGCTTCGACTTGCTGCCGCGAATGAAAGGCCACGCCTACCTGCTCTACAGCGACCGGCGGCGTGAGGTGCTGGGCGACGGTGTGCTGTTGATTGGCGATGCGGCGGGCCTGGCGTACTCGCAGAGCGGCGAAGGCATTCGCCCGGCCATCGAGTCGGGGCTGCTGGCGGCGGAAACCGCTGTGGAAGCGAATGGCGACTACAGCCGCGAACAACTCCAGCCGTATCGCGCGCGGCTCGGCCGCGTGTTTGGCAACGCGCAGAGGAATTGGGCCAGCGCCGTCGGGCGAGCGCTGCCGCCGCTCTTCATTCGCGCGCTCGCCGGCGCGCTGGTGGGCAGCCGCTGGTTTGCGCGGCAAGTGATCCTCGACCGCTGGTTCCTGCACCTCAATGAACCCCCGCTTATCGCGCGCAGCAGCCACGCAGCGCCGCGCGAAGTTCTCCAGCCCACCCAAGTCAGTAGCGCGTAAAGCAAGAAGGAGGGAACTATGTTTTACCGATTTGCAGCGGCCGCTGCGGTGGCATCCGTACCCATTGCATTGGCGGCCATCTTTGCGGGAATGGTCTTCCAGTTGGACCCTGTCCGGCTGAGCGGGGTGTTGAGTATTTGGTGCGTTGTGCCGGCGGCATGGGACGTGTGGGCGATGCTGGCGCCGGCAAGTTGGGTTCCACGACGCCTGCCGCTGTGGGGCGCCATCCTCGGCGTGATCGCCGGAGTGATAGCTCTGTTCGTACTCAACATGCCTTACCGCGCGGCGGGCGTGGAGGTTTCTGCCCTCGCCCGAGTGATTGGGTTGCTCGTGGCTGCGGCGTTTTACTACCTGCTTTGGGTGGCGGTGCGCAGCGCGTACCGTGCATTGGCGGGCAGTCCGCCGGCAACGAGATAGACCCGCGAGACCGTTAGCGGGGTTCCGGCGCCGGGGCGGGAGTGGCGCCGTGGTGGCGCACGTCGCGCCCGGCCACCATGTAGATTACGTCTTCCGCGATATTGGTGGCGTGATCGGCGACGCGTTCGAGATTCTTGGCCACCAGAATCAGCTCGAACGCGGGGAAGACCAGCGAAGAATTCTCCATCATGTAGGTCAGCAGCTCACGGAAGACCTGATCGCGCAGGGAGTCCACCTGATCGTCGCGCGCGAGCACGCGGCGCGCCAACTCCACATCCTTGTTCACCACCGAGGTCAAGCTATCACGCACCATCTCTTGCGCGAGTTGGCCCATGCGCGGCAGGTCCACGTAAGGCTTCACGCGCGGGTGGCGCATGATGCGCTGCGCGGACTCCGCAATGTTCACCGCCTGGTCGCCGATGCGCTCGAGGTCTGCGTTGATGCGCGCTACCGCCAGCACCAAGCGCAAGTCGGCGGCCATGAGTTGCTGCAGCGCCAGCAGGTGCAGCACGCGGTCGTCAATCTCGATTTGCATTTCGTTGACAGCGTCTTCTTGCTCGATCACGTTGCGCGCCAGGCGCGCGTCGGCTTCCAGGATGGCTTGCACCGATTGCTGCACGGCGCGCTCGGCTAGCGAGCCCATCCATAGCAGGCGCTCCCTCAGTTCGTCGAGTTCGCGGACGAAGTGGCGTTCCATGTTGCGTCGTGCCTCTGTAGGACAGGCACTCCTGCCTGTCCGCCTTTCTCGCTGTCCGGCCTTCATGCTTGCCGCATGCAAAACCGGACAGGCAAGAGTGCCTGTCCTACCCGAAGCGGCCGGTGATATACGCCTCGGTGCGTTCGTCGCCGGGCGTGGTGAATAACTGGGCCGTCGGGTTGAATTCAATCAGCGAGCCGCTGAGCATGAAGGCCGTGAAGTCGCTGCAGCGCGCCGCCTGCTGCATATTATGCGTGACGATGACGATGGTGTAGTCCTTCTTCAGCTCGAACATCAGCTCTTCAATCTTGGCCGTGGAGACGGGATCGAGCGCCGATGCCGGCTCATCCATCAGCAACACTTCGGGCTGCACGGCGAGCGCGCGCGCGATGCACAGCCGTTGCTGCTCGCCGCCGGAGAGTTGCAACGCGTTGCGGTTCAGCCGGTCCTTCACTTCATTCCACAGCGCCGACTGCCGCAGCGCGCTTTCTACCGCGCCATCCATCTCCGCGCGTGATTTCACCAGCCCATTCACGCGCAGCCCGTAAGCCACGTTATCGTAAATCGATTTGGGAAACGGGTTCGGCTGCTGAAACACCATGCCCACGCGCCGCCGCAGAAAGATCACGTCGGTGCCCTGGTCGTAGATGTTCTGCCCTTCGAGGAGCACTTTGCCATCCACCTGCACGCCGGGGATGCTGTCGTTCATGCGGTTAAGCGCGCGCAACAGGGTGGACTTGCCGCAGCCCGAAGGGCCGATGATGGCGGTGATCTGATTGGCGCTGAACGGCATGCTCACGCCATTGACCGCCACCCGCGCGGTGTAGCGCACCGAGAGCGCCTCCACTGCCATTTTGCTGGCACGTTGCGGCGCCGGCGGCTCGGCTTCGCGCGTGCGGATCTGCGTCTTGAGCAAGGGGAACTCTCGCGCGCCGGCGGCTGACTGGTTCATCGTGCCCCCGTAGCCGCCAGCCGCAGGCGCGTGCGGATGGCGATGGCGATTAGGTTCAGCAGGAACGTGAGGCCCAGCAGCACGAAAACTGTAGCATAGAGCACCGGCTTGGTGGCCTCCACGTCCGGCGACTGCGTGCTGAGCACGAAGACGTGGTAGCCGAGGTGCATGAACTGGTCGCTGAGCTGCGTCGGCAGGTGCGGCAAGAAATAGGCCGCTCCGACGAAGAGAATCGGGGCCACTTCGCCCGCGCCGCGTCCCACGGCAAGAATCGTGCCGGTCAGCACGCCGGAGAGCGCATTGGGCAGCACCACGCGAAAAATCGTTTGCGAGCGCGTGGCGCCCAGCGCCAAGCTCGCGTCGCGATAGGACTGCGGCACCGCGCGCAGCGCTTCTTCCACGCTCACAATCACCACGGGCAGCGTGAGCACCGCCATGGTCAGCGCGCCCCAAATCAGCGCCGGCTGGCCATACACCAGTCGGTTGCCGAATGCGGCCTGGTCGATTGCGCGCCCTACGAACTGCACAAAGAAACCCAGCCCGAACAGTCCAAAGACGATTGACGGCACGCCGGCCAGATTGTTTACGGCTTGGCGCGTCCAGCGATAAAACCACGACGCGCGGTCCGCATATTCGGAAAAATAAATCGCTACGCACACGCCCAGCGGCACACCCACGATGGTCATCAGCAGCACTACCAGCACCGTGCCGAAAATGGCGGGGAAGATGCCGCCTTCCGTCATGCCCGCGCGCGGGGGATCGGTGAGGAACTCCCAGCTCAGGCGCTCCCAGCCATGCAGCGCGATATTGCCCAGCACGATGGCGAGCATGGCGATAATCGTCAGCGCGGCCAGCCCGGTGAGGGCGATGAAGACGCCGTCGATTGCGAAGCGGCGGCTCATCGCTCCGCTCCCGTGAGCCGGCGGCGCAGGCGCGCGACCATCACCGTGCCCAGCCAATTGAGCACGAACGTGATCACGAAGAGCAGCGTGCCGATAAAAAACAGCACGTGGTAGTGCGTGTCGCCGAACACCACTTCCGCCAGTTCCGCCGCCACGCTGGCAGAAAGCGTGCGCACCGGCTCGGTGAAGTCCCAAGAAGTGATGGC
>JBOGNS010000509.1:0-5578 GCA_050747305.1 Candidatus Acidiferrales bacterium
TGGCACCCAGATGGCGAGGATGCACAGCGGGTAAAAGATGGCGGTGGTCTTGAACTGTGTCATGCGGCGCGCGGTGAGGCAGAAGATTCCGATGTGCGGGAAGGCGATGGCGGAGAGCGGGATGAAGGTGTAACTGAAAAAGAAGAGCGGGGAGATGCGTTCGCGCGTGAGGAGCGGTGCGGTGGCGGACGAGGCCAGCATTTCGCGGATGGCGGCGCTGAAGCCGCCCATCTGCGCGCCAATCACGGTGACGGCGATCAGCCCAAAGATGAGGAATAGCGTGGTCTGAAACGTGTTGACCCAAGCGGTCCCGCGCATGCCGCCGAAGAAGACGTAGCTCATGATGACCAGCGCAACGAGCGCGCCGCCCGCCCAGTAAGGCACGATGCCGCCGCTGATCACATGCAGAGTGGCGCCGCCGCCCATCACGCCGATGACGATGTAAGGCAGCAGCAGCGCGGCCTGCACGGCGAAGATCACGGTGCCGATGTGGCCGCACTCCCAGCGGTCGCGAAACATTTGCACCGGGGTGATGAAGCCGTTGCGCTTGCCGAGCGCCCAGAGACGCGGGCCGATGAAGAAAATCGCCAGCGGCACCACCAGCGCGGACGAGGATGCCATCAGGCCGTAAGTGACGATGCCGTTGGAGAAGGCGTGGCCGGAGGCGCCCAGGATGGAGAACGCGGTCATGTGTGTGCCGAAAAGCGAGAGCACGAATACGAATGGGCCGATGGAGCGGCCCGCGAGGAAAAACCCTTCAGCGGAGGCGCGGTCGCGCGAATGGCGGAAGGCGAAGATGCCGATGTAAAGCGCGATGCCGAGGTAGATGAGGATGAAGAGGGTTGGGATCATCGGGCTTGTGCGTATGCCCTCGGGCAAGAAGTTTGCGGCCGCGAGGCGCCATGGGTTAGACGCGGCGAACGGCGAGAAGAACGATTCAAAATTCCAAATTCAAGATTCAAGAGGACACACCTTCCAGTGGGCGCGCCTAAAATGCGAAACAGCGATCACACACGATCACAAGCGAAACAGCGCGATCACAGTGCGCAACAACCTTCAGGATGCAAAAAGCCACGCATGCCGCGGACAGCGTTGCAGCGCATCGAGCACGCTGCAATGGGAAAAGGCGCTGACACACTCCAGCGTTCAAACACATCCGCAAAACGAAACAGTGTACCAAAGCAGCGGCATCAAGCGTCCAATTGGTTGATGATTTCGCCGGCGCCGCTGCGCGCTGTGTTAGACTCCGGCGAATTCTAGTGGTCAACGTGCAGCGGCGCAAGAAACTGCGATGCGCGCGGTAAATCGACAAACCGCCGCGCCGCAAACACCACGACGCGCCGCTACATCGCACGAAACTACGGCGCCGAAAGCGCGACGCGCCATGACGCGAGGTGTAAATGACTGAGACGCCGACGACTCAAGCCACGCGGCTGACACCGACGCAGTGGCTGATCTGCTCGATTGCCGCGATCGGATTCGCCTTCGACATTTATGAATTGCTGATGCTGCCGCTGGTAGTGCGGCCGGCGCTGCTGGAGCTGATCGGCGTGGCGCCGGGCACGCCGGAATTTCAGATGTGGGTGGGGCGGCTGTTCTACATCCCGGCGTTTGCGGGCGGCATCTTCGGGCTGCTGGGCGGGTATCTGACGGACCGGCTGGGGCGGCGGCGTGTGCTGACGTACAGCATCCTGCTGTATGCGTTCGCGGCGTTCGCGTCGGGCTTTGTGCGGTCCATTGAGATGCTGCTCTTCCTGCGCTGCCTGGTGTTCGTAGGCGTGTGCGTGGAGTTCGTGGCAGCGGTGGCGTGGCTGGCGGAATTGTTCCCGGAGCCGAAGCGGCGCGAAAAGGTGCTGGGGTACACGCAGGCGTTCTCGTCGGTGGGCGGATTGCTGGTGGCGATTGTCAATGGCTTGTGCGTGGCATACGCGCTGAGCTTGCCGGCGATCGGCGGGCTGGAGGCGGGCATACACAATCCGCATGCGCCGTGGCGCTACACGCTGATGTCCGGCGTGATCCCGGCGATTCCGCTGATTCTGATCCGGCCGTTCCTGCCGGAGTCGCCGATCTGGCAGAAGAAGCGCGCGGAAGGGACGCTAAAGCGGCCGAGCATTGCGGCGCTGTTTGCGCCGGAGCTGCGGCGGACGACGCTGGTGACCACGCTGATGTTTGCGATGTCCTATGGCGCGGCGTTTGGCGCGATTCAGCAGATTCCGCAAATCATTCCGGGGCTGGAGGAAGTGAAGGAGATGACGGCGGGCAAGCCGGCGCCGGAAGCGCGGAGAATCGAGCAGGGCGTGGCGGCCAACGTGACCAAGGTGCAGGAAATCGGTGGGCTGACCGGGCGGCTGGTTTTGGTATGGCTGGCAGTGGTGATTGTGAGCCGGCGGCGCTTGATCCGGATGTTTCAGGTTCCCGGGTTGATCGTGATGCCGCTGGTGTTTGCATGGGCGGCGACGACCAGCCTGGACCTTTTATATCCGGGCATTTTTCTGGCGGGGCTGCTGACGGTGGCGCAGTTCAGCTTCTGGGGAAATTATCTGCCGCGGGTGTATCCGGTGCATCTGCGCGGGACGGGAGAGAGTTTTGCGGCGAATATCGGCGGGCGGCTGATTGGGACGTCGTTTGCGTGGGTGACGGCGTCGCTGGCGGTGACCGCGGACCGCGCGTTTGCGCCGACCAAGATTGCGCTGGTGGCGGCGGCGGTGGGCTTTTCAGTTTACCTGGTGGGGTTCATCGCCAGCTTCTGGCTCCCTGAGCCGCCGGAAGGTGAAGCGGGGGAAGAGGCGGGCCCCGATGAAACCCAATCGGGGCAGAGTCAGTCGCGGTGCGTGGCTGACGCGGCGCGTACTTCGTCTTCGAGATGAGCGGGCCAGGCGTGGCGCGCCAGCAGCCACATCAGGAGCGCGGCGGCGACGGTGTAGGCGGCGTGGTAGGTGAGTCCCACGGGAAGAAAGCCGAAGGCCAGCGGCTCTGCGGTGCGCCAGAACCAGAAGTCCTGGTGGAGGGCGTAGAGGGCCAGTACGGCGGCGAATAGAAAGAAATTTTTCATCACTGGAATCCGCATCGTAAAGATTTAGTTCGCACCGTCCATAGTCTACCAGACGAATCAAAAACCACCCTTTCATAAAGCGAAAGGGTGGGGCACCCTGCTAGAATTCCACGGCTATGAATCCATTTCATGAAACGAAGCTGCGGGTGCGGTATGCGGAGACGGACCAATGGGGGACGGTGTACCACTCGAATTTTTTCATTTGGTTCGAGGTGGGGCGGGTGGAGCTGATGCGGTCGATGGGATTCACGTACAAGGAGATGGAAGAGAAGGACGACAGCCATACGGTGGTGGTGGATGTGCGCTGCATCTATGAGAAACCGGCGCGCTATGACGATGTGATTCGCGTGCGCACGTGGGTGGCGGAATCGAAAGAGCGCACGGTGCGGTTCGCGTACGAAGTGTTCAACGATGAAACCGGGGAGCGGCTGGCGCGCGGAGAGACGCTGCACGTGATTTGCGACGGGCAAGGGCGTCCGCGCGCGTTGCCGGAGAAGTATCGGGCGCATATTCCGATTACAGCGGCGGGTGAATAGAAACTGCGAAACGCAACCAGCGACTTCCCGATTAAACCTAAAAACACTCAGAAAAACACAGAGCCACAGAGTGGCACAGAGGTCACGGAGAGAGCTGCGGCTGTGTGGAGGCGAGGATGGCGGGGCCGCCGTGGGATAGGGGTGCGGGGATACTCTTGGCGAATTCGGCGACGGCGCGGAACATGGGGCTGAAGTCGCGGAAGAGGTTGCCCATCAAGCAGTCAGTGATATCGCCCTTCATCTGCGGATAATTATCCACGAAGACGCGGAAGCTGAATTCGTGGTCGTAGAAGGCGTAAACCAGCTTGCGCATAGACTCGATGCCGTAGCACATCTGGCGGCCGTACTCGGTGAAGCGCTCGGCGGAGACGTCGCCGGCATGGAGCGCGGTGTGCGCGGCCTCCGCCGCCAGTTCCCCGCTGCGCAGCGCGAGAAAAACTCCTGAAGAAAATACCGGGTCGAGAAACGCGAAAGCGTCGCCGGCGAGCACCAGGCCGTCGGCGGCGCAGTGCTGCGAGCGGTAAGAGTATTCGCCGGTGATGCGATAGGGGCCGAACTGCTTGCCGGGGGCGAGGTGGTCGGTGAGCCACTGGTTCTTTTCCACCTCGCGGTGGAAGATGGCTTCGGGGTCTTTCGATTCGCGGTGCAGGTAATCTTTTTCGGCGACGATGCCGACGCTGAGGACATCGCCCGCCAGCGGGATGTACCAGAACCAACCCTTCTCCGGGACGTAAGCGATGGTAGTGGCGCCTTCGTCTTTGCCGGTGTCGCGCTGCGCGCCTTTGAAGTAGGTCCAGATGGCGATCTTATCGAGGTACGGGTCGCGGAGCCGCCAGCGGTAACGGGAGATGGCCAGCGCGTCGCGTCCGCTGGCGTCGATGGTGATGGGGGCGCGGAACTCGCGGGCCTCGCCGTCTTTGTTCACGGCTTTCACGCCGGTGATGCGGCCATTCTCGTAGAGGAAGTCGCGTGCGGCGGTTTCTTCGTGGACCGTAACGCCTTTTTCGCGGGCGTTATCGAGCAGCAGTTGATCGAACTCGCTGCGCAGCACCTGCCAGGTCTGCGAAGCTTCGTGATGAAGCTGCTCGAAGAAATAAAACGGGTGGGACGCTTTGCCGCGGGCGTTCACGAACTGCACGCTGTATTTCTTGACGAAGTGGGAGCGCTGCATTTTCTCGAGCATGCCGATGCGCTCGAGCGTGTAATAGGCATAGGGGAGCAACGATTCGCCGATGTGATAGCGCGGGAATTTTTCTTTTTCGAGCAGCACCACGCGGCGCCCTTTCAGCGCGAGGGTGGCGGCAGCGGAAGAGCCGGCCGGCCCTCCGCCAATCACGATGGCATCGCAGGAATCCTTAGGCAAACGCAACCTCCCGGTGCTGAGGCAGGAAGAAGTCGTGGATCAGCTCGTCCACGCGCAGCAGACCTTCGCGGCTCAGGCGAATTTCTTTTTCGTTCATGGTGAGCAGGCCTTGATCTTTGAAATTTTCGAGAGTGCCGGCGAAGCGCTCGCGCACGTCCATGCCGAACTTGTCGCGGAAATATTTTGGCTGCACCTGGCCGAATTTCATCTGGAGAATGAATTCGCGAATCATGCGCTCTTCGGTGTTGGGAGTGAGCGCGCGGTGAATGGGCAGGCGGCCATCGCGCAGCTTCGCGATGTAGGATTCGAACTCGGAATCGTTCTGAAAGTGGGTGCCGCCGACGTGGGAGAAGGAGGCCACGCCCAGTCCGATCATGTCTGCGCCACGCCAGAGGTATTCGCGGTAGAGGAAAAGATTCTTGCTGGGGTCTTTGACCGCGGTGGTTGTGCTGGTGACGGTGTAGCCGGCCTTTTCGAGTTCGGCGAAAGCGTAGCGCACCCATTCGCGCTTGGTCTTCCAGCCGGCAACCGGGGCGACCGATTGGCCGCTGGCCTTCATTTCTTTGAAGATGACGGTGTTGGGCGGGATTTCCATCTGGTAGATGGTGACCATCTCGGGGCTGAGGT
>JBOGNS010000510.1:0-2014 GCA_050747305.1 Candidatus Acidiferrales bacterium
AATCCCACCTTCGGTTCCCACTGCAGCAGGCGCCGCGCTTTGGTGATATCCGGGCAGCGTTGCTTGGGGTCGTCTTCCGGCAGCGGCTTGAAGACGATATCGACGCGGGTCCCCACCAGCGTCCGCACCTTTTCAGCAAACTCCAGGATGGTGATCTCCTGCGGGTTGCCGATATTGGTGGGCTCGTGCTCGTCGCTCATCATCAGGCGGTAGATGCCTTCCACCAGATCGCTGACGTAGCAGAAGCTGCGGGTCTGCTTGCCGTCGCCGTAAACGGTGATGGGCTGGCCGCTGAGCGCCTGGTGCACAAAATTGGGCAGCGCGCGCCCGTCGTTCAATCGCATGCGAGGGCCGTAGGTGTTGAAGATGCGCACGATGCGGGTATCCACACCGTGCGAGCGGTGATAGGCCATGGTCATGGCTTCGGCGAAGCGCTTGGCTTCGTCGTAGACGCCGCGCGGGCCGATGGGGTTGACGTGGCCCCAGTACGATTCCGGCTGCGGTGTGACTTGCGGATCGCCGTAGCATTCGGAAGTGGAGGCCAGCAGATATTTCGCGCGCTTGGCCAGCGCCAGCCCCAGCGTGTTGTGCGTGCCCAGCGCGCCGACCTTCAGCGTCTGAATCGGCAGCTTCAGGTAGTCCACCGGGCTGGCCGGCGAGGCGAAGTGCAACACGTAGTCCACCGGCCCGGGCACGTCGATGTAGCGCGTCACATCCTGGCGCACGGTGCGGAAGCGCGGATTCGGCATCAGGTGCGCGATATTCGACTCGACGCCGGTAATCAGGCTGTCCATGCACAGCACGTCCCAGCCTTTTTCGATCAGGTAGTCGCACAGGTGCGACCCCAGGAATCCCGCTCCGCCGGTAATCACCGCTCGCATTCGCGCTCCGTAGGGGCGGCTTTACGCCGCCCGCGCCGCCAAGTATAACGCACGCACTCATGTGCTCCGCATCGCTATGATTCTCCGTGCTCTCTGTGCTCCTCAGTGCCTCTGTGTTCGTCCTGATGTTGTTGTCTTTTCGCCTGTCGCTCCCATTTCGCCGAAAGCGCGCCCGGATGCTTTCGCGGCGCCGGCTAAGCTTGTATCATCCCGCCAATGAAGCTCTGGCTGGCACGACAGAGCGAAGTCCCGGTCCGCGAGCAACTGGTCGCCCAGATCATCCTTTCGATTCTGAGTGACGAGCTTCCCGCCGGCCGCCGCCTGCCCAGCACGCGCGAACTGGCGCGCCGCCTGAAGATTCATCCCAATACGGTCAGCGCGGCGTATACGGCGCTGGAACGCGATGGCTGGGCGGAAGCGCGGCGCGGCAGCGGAGTCTACATTTGCAGCCGCAAGCAGGCGCAGGCGCTTCCGCCTGAGGTGGCGCTCGATCAACTCATCGCGGACTTCTTTCGCACCGCGCGGGAAAAGGGCGCCCCGCTCAAGCAGGTGCGCGCGCGCCTGCGCCACTGGCTTGCGCTCCAGCCGCCGGACCATTTTCTGGTGATCGAGCCGGACGAGGAACTTCGCTGCATCGTGGTGACCGAGATCGCGGAAGGCACGAGCTTCCCGACAACGGGAGCTGACGCCGGCGCATGCCGTCAGCCGGAAATGCTGGCAGGCGCTGTGCCCGTGGTTTTGGTGAGCAAGTTCGACAAAATTCGCGCGCAGCTTCCTGCGGGGACCGAATGCCTGGCGCTGCAGGTGCGCTCCGTGCCCGGGTCGCTGGCGCAGTGGATGCCGATTCCGCCGGACGCGCTGATTGTGGTGGCCTCGCGCTGGGGAGATTTTCTGAAGTGGGCGCGCACCATGCTGCTGGCCGCCGGCGTGGACCGCGACGCGCTGGAGTTTCGCGACGCGCGCAAACCGCGCTGGCAGGATGGCCTGCGGGAAGCCACCGCGGTTGTCACCGACGTGGTCACGGCGTGCAGCGTGCCGCGCGGTTGCCGCACCATCGTGTTTCACCTCATCGCCGACGCCTCGCTGAAGGCTCTCCGCGAATACCGCCAGTCGCTCTAGCCTTGTGACACCTC